>JAHRVB010000177.1 GCA_019090895.1 Kangiellaceae bacterium | reverse complement strand
GCCCGGGTGGTGAAATTGGTAGACACACAAGACTTAAAATCTTGCGACTTCTGGTCGTGCCGGTTCGATTCCGGCCCCGGGCACCATTATTTAGATTGAACTCCTCAAGTTTAACTGATCATTATCGATGCCTATAAGTGTATTTGAATCAAAACCAGCAGCCGGTTAGATGATGAAATGCATTCTTGTATCTTCCTTATCGCTCGTGTGTATGCACTACATTTACCTCTTATTCATCGTCACTTCATTTAGCGCAAAGAAAGTAGATAAACCAGTAATAAGGAACAATATTAGGCGAGCAAAAAGAGAGTACACTACATATTATCCCTGCCCGTTGAATGCCTGAGCAGAGTGTTGTATATACTTTGCCAGTTTTTGATAGGTGTATTAAGGATAAGAGCGACATTAGTTTATGGATGTAGCGATAATTTTCCTGTTCACTAATGTCTTGAACCATATATATAGTACTTTACTATTGTAATGATTAAGGTCATCAATGGAAGAATCGATTATTCGTGGATTGGAATTTATTGAAAAGGTTTCGACTAAACTGTCGACGCTAAAAAAATTTGCACCGGATATACTCTTTCTTTTAAACCATATCGCGATCACTTCGGATGATTCGAATACACGCACCCAAGCAAAGACTACGGGCAAGCGACTTGCCAAATTATGGAGAGAGCATCAAACGGTTCCCAGAAATATTGAAAAGCGGTTTAGCATGTTGATTGCCGATCAAGCTGCTGAAGAGCTAGGAATTGTTGATACCGATTATCACTATCGTCTTCATTCGAGTTTTTCTAAGACAGATGTTTATGACATATTAGGCTTTGACCCTAAGCAAGAGCCTCCACCGATTGATATTCCTGACAAATGCGGTTTCTGTGGTTTTGAAGATGTCCGCGGAAAACGTTTTTGCAAAGTCTGCCGTAAAAAACTGATAATGATCGATCCTTATGATGTTTGGGTCAATGCGTTGATTTTCACTCACCATTTAAAGCTTTACGGACCGATTGAGCGAGATTTGTATGAACCGACAGTTAGTTGGATAAATGTTATGAGGCCCTATCCTACAGGAAACTATCTCGACTCTTCTCGTGTGTTTCATGCTGCCTATGCGGTAACTCATGTCGTGTATACCCTCAGTAATTATCATCAATCCCAAATTACTCCCGCAAAATTAAAACCAGAAATAGTGTTTCTAAAAAAGATGCTTAAACAAGCGTTACAGGCTGAGGATTGTGACCTCTTAGGTGAATGCATCGATTCTCTATCAGCCCTAGCTATGTCGAAAGTTGATTTAAAAAGTGCTCGAGATTTTTTAATTAGCGCTCAAAATATAGATGGAAGTTGGGGGACGACTAGCGACATCCTTCATCGTCGAATTCATACTACATGGACCGCAATGGATGCCATCCGTTCCTATCGAGTTTATCGTTAGAATATTTCCCTAACGCCATTAATATCGAAATAAATCAAATATACGTTTCTACTTTTAGCCCTACACATATATATAATGATATAAATCATAAGGATGCTGTATTTCTAATTTCAATCGAAAATTTGACAGTGTACAAATATCGAAATAAATGCTATTTTCGTTATTCAAGATAAGATCTTTTGATTAAGGAACAATATGAAACGTTACTCTCATTTAACCCTTGTTGGGCTCATCGGATTTGGCGCAGATGTATCTGCTGAAACTGTTGATATTGCCTATGAAATGCCGTCGTATGTGTCAGGAGAAGTGCAAAAAGCAGGAACTCACCTTAATTATCCAGGTGATCGCTACCGCTATACTTTTGTAATAGACGATCTGTATTCGAACGACCCGAGTTATCGCATTAAGACTGCGATAGTTGGCGTTCATATACTTGATGATGATAGAGGAAAAAATGCACAGGACAACGAACATGAATGGGGTAGAATACTCATTAATGAAAAACCACAACATTGGATAAAGCCGAGTTATTTAAAAGAGTTTGATTATCATCATGAGGATAAAGAAGAGCTTTCCAACTTAATGGAAATACAGGATGATTTCGAAATCTCTAGTTTTGAGGGGGGAATCCCTCCTTATATTTTTGATGTAACTTCGACTTCAGAAAAAAATAGGATGTTGACAATTGAAGTAATAAACTTAAGAGAGGATGGTTCAATTAACAGTGATTCAAACTATGGGAATTTCACGATATTACGAGTCGGTTACCGGGTTACTTGGGAAAAGGATGTAAAATAATAAAAATTTAGAACAACAAGTCTCCAACACTCTCTCAAGCGGAAAACGCAAACAAACATCGAGATTAAGCTACTATTATTTATGGTGAATAGAGTAGTAATACTAGCCATTTAAAAGGAGTTTCAAAGAAAGTAAACTCCTTTTACATCGACCTATCAGCATTATTTTCCAATCGAATCTTTCAAATACTCGACCGACACTCCGTCGTACATTATGGAATTTCAAACTTGGCAATACTTATTTTTAGTTACCAATATGTAACCTGTTTTGCTTCGCTAGAATGTAATACTGGCAGAAATTATCGATTTAGTAAGAGTTTTTCGTTCGAACAAAAAAGCCCAACAATAAAAATTGTTGGGCCAAAGTCTGATTAACAAGACAACGGAAAAATGATAAATTCTTTATTTCTTAGCTTGTCTAGAAAAGTTTTTTGCATTACTAATACTTCCTTTTCCAGAGTAATTTGTTTCGCTGGGGTAGGGGAAGTGAGGTCGAGAATGAGTTACTTTTTCGTCTTTATCTTTTCGAGTAAAAACTAATTTTTTAGGCGCTATATTCTTCTCTACCCAACTTTGTAATGCGGCTAGAGACTCATTAATATGCGGACCGTCAGTTGGACTTCCACCGTGTTGATTACCTGGGACAGCATAAAGTTGAACAAAAGAACTTGTTGTTTCACCCATAACTTCTAGTACTTTATCAAACCAATCGGTAGTCATTCTAGAGTTAACGGCACCATCGGCTAATCCGTGGATGATAATCATTTTTCCGCCACTGTCTCTAAAAGCGGTTAAGTCCGGATCGTTAGCGTCGTATATTGATTTTAGAGCATCCAGCTTATCTGCTTCAGCGACTGGGTCGAAAGACTGCCAATCATAAAATGGCCCTGGATCTTGTTCGAAAGCCATATATCGTAAATAACTTGAACTGATTGTTTCAGAATATCGCACTGCATCTTTGCTCACCGGAGCGTGGAAGCCGTACCAATCTTTTTCCGATCCTACAGGCAAAGGGTAAGGATAGGCTACTTTCCCATCTTTATTTTTGGGTAACTCGTAAAACTTTCTAGTCGTATCAACTTGCTCTTGAGTCAAACAATCTTCTTTTTGACCCACTTTACAAAGTAGTACTGCTGGATCAAATTCACAGGCCATCGGTTTTCCAATAATACCGTCTTTTAATCCATCTTTATCGTCGCAGTTTTCAATGGCTGCTTTGTGGATTATTTTAGTATCTTCAGCCAACAGAATAGGAGAACCGTCCTCTCTTGTATTAGCACTATATAACCAAGGCATTTTGATCGAGTTGATCTCTTGATATCTGAGTACAGGGGCTCTGGCTAAAATGCCATCGAAATCTTTAGGGTAAG
The DNA here is from genome assembly GCA_019090895.1 of Kangiellaceae bacterium. Classification (GTDB taxonomy): domain Bacteria; phylum Pseudomonadota; class Gammaproteobacteria; order Enterobacterales; family Kangiellaceae. The sequence continues at coordinate 53,991 of JAHRVB010000177.1, read as the reverse complement.
TGAGAGCTGACTTAACACCTGCAAGACCACCTTTTGAAAACCCAGTGATATAGCTGTGCTCGTGGTTTTTGCCATAATAGTCGAAAGAAATTTTCTTAATTAATTGTGATGCTAAATGGGAAGCGCGATATCCAAAATCGATTTCGCCCTGCCTGTTGTTGTACCCCCAAGTTCCATCGAATGGGCGTTTGTTAATGTGACCACCATCTGTTGCAATCGTTGCGAATCCTTTTACCAAACCTGGTACAGGCATATCTTCTTCAACGGCACCACAAAATGCATCACAGGCTGTATAGATAACATCGTCATTCCAATCATCTTTCTCAGGGAGCAAAATTAAGAATTTAACCGCTGGCGCAAAATATCCTTCCAATCGGCAATGTGCGGGCAGTTCTTTTATATTTTCGCCAACAGGCATGCCCTGAACAATACTCCGCTTACCAAACATAAACTGCGATTTGAGGCTTTTCTTCGCGTCTGTAACATATTGAGCATTAGTAATAACTGCAGGACTATCTGCTGTTCTCTCATAAGAATTTCTTTCTAAGCTAACACAAGCTTTAGCGACGGCGCTTAACGGTTCGTTATCGCTACCATGTCCGTGGGCGTGTGTCGACTGGCTTGTAAAAGCGGTCAGCGCTAGAAGGCTAATCGCGGATAATAGTCTAGTTTTCATAATCTCTCGTGGCTCCAAGTTCGATTGCTGGTGGTCAAAGTTCATCTTTTCTACATCCTAAAAAACGAGTTTATTACTTGACTGTGATCTTTAGTAGGCCGCATATTGGACTTTTTATTTATACGATATTTTTACCGACACTTCTGTCACAGTAAATCGATATTGTGATTTTTTCTTCTAGAATTAGATTCCTGTCTTTAATGTTAAAACAAATTAATTTCTATTGGTTGGTCAAAAAATCATTTGAAATTCATTTAATTTCGAAATTAATGAAGCCAATTTACACTTTTATGGATTTTATAGCAACAAGGACGTACATAATATATATATTTCTTGCTTTGTGACGTATTTTTTGAAAAGATGTATCCTGTCCAATAACAGTAAGAAATTAGCCACTAGATTACGATAGTCCAATTGTTAATTTTGTTATTAAGGACATAGTAAACTGCATTACTTAGAATAAACGATCAGAATCAGCGGATTTACGTAGATGTAGTGCGACTGAATAAGTAATGCTGAAAATCAATCAGAGGGTTAATTTTGCAAAGAATACTGATTTGCCTAGTTATTATAGTGTCGACTCAATTACTGTCTTGTTTCTCAGTAGACGCAGTGAGCCGCAAAACAATCCGTATTGGCTTAATAACACCACCACCTCATATGTGGACTCAATCAGCTCAACAAATAGCTAAAAGCATTCAAGAAAAGTATCCCGGCGAATTTGAGGTTAGTATTTTTCCATCCGGTCAACTAGGCAATGAAGCACAAATGTTGCAACTTTTGCAAACTGGTGCAATTGATTTTGCTTTTTTGACAACCTCTGAATTGGCTAATCGGCTAGTCGAGTTCTCCGCGTTCTACACACCTTACCTCGTTTCTGATTCAAAACAGGCTGCTTGTTTGTTAAGTGGAAAAACGGCTCAACAAATACTAAAAAGCACGGAGAAACTCGGCTTGGTTGGTATGGGGATAGGTATGGCAGGTATGCGTCAGATAGTTGCCAGAGATTTAGTGTTGCAGCAAAGTGACCTGCAAGGTCTTAAAGTTAGAGTAACACCAGATTTGCCATTAACTGATTTTTGGAAATTAGCTGATACAGCGCCAACCGCTATTCCGTTGTCTGGATTATTTGATGCATTTACCAATGGTCAAGTCGATGCCATGCATATTGATTTTGAGAATACACTCCGTTTAAAATTCTATGAACATGCAAAAAGTGTTTTGCAAACGGATCACATGATATTTCCAATGGTTGCTTTAGCGTCCGCAAAGTCATGGCGACAGTTGGAATCAAATCAAAAAAACTATCTTAAAATACTGTTCGAACAACAATTAAAGCAATTACGTGACGGTTATTCTGAGGCTGATAGGAAGTTCAAACTTTTATTGATCGAAAGAGGTGTGAACGTGATTAGCCTGGATCAAGAATTCTTCGCTAACGCATCTAAACTATGGTTAGACCGTTGGCAGAATAGAACCCCCTATGTCAATCTCCTCAAGCAGGAAGCGATGACAATCAAGCAATCCTCCAGCTGCGACCTTAAAGGTAAAGAAACGAAACAAGTTTTGGCCAGCGATGATAAATCCAGTAAAAAAATAATATTAGTAGGAGATGTCAAAAGTGAATAAGCTGTATTTTTTTTTGGAATTGCTTAGGCTGAAACTATATCAAATGTGTGGGCGTTTGGCTTTGCTTGAGAAGAAAGTCGCAGGTGCTCTTTGCGGGTTAATATTACTGCTAATACTAACAAACGTTCTAACAAGATTTTTGAAACTACCCATTTTTTGGATCGATGAAGTAGCTGTTTACGCAATGATATGGATGGCGTTTTTAAGCGCTTCTTCAGCGGTGTATTTTAAGCAACACATTGCTGTCTCATTATTAACTGATAATTTGCCGGCTAAATTTTGTGGTTATTTTTCAAAGCTAGCAGAAGGGATAATGTTGTTACTAGCAAGTGCGTTAGTCGTTCTATCTTGGATTTGGTTTGAACCGCTCGCGCTAATTGAGTCAGGTGGTGACCTAGACGATTTTTCGAATATCACTTTCAATTTCATTTATTCCGAGCCCACGGTTTCTTCAGGTATACCAAAATTCGTTTTCTGGCTTATTGTTCCTGTTTTTAGTATTAATTTGACACTGCATTGCTTGGCCCATTTTATAGGACGGCCACGAGTCATCGATAGTTCAGTTCAAATAAGACCGAAAATAAAATCGCAAAGCCGAGTAGGAGAAACCTAATGCCTTTTTTTGGAGTCTTTCTATCTACATTATTCGCCGGCGTGCCAATAGCTTTCGTATTAGTTTTATCAGCGATGTTCTTAGTATTTGTAAGTGGTGAACATGTGCTGTTCCTTTCATTCCAACAGCAGTTCTTTGGTGGTATGGAAAAATATGGATTATTAGCACTACCGCTATTTATCATTGTTGGTGAACTCATGGGAGAGGGGGGTGTTGCCAAACGTTTAATCGCTTTATCAAGTTTAGTAGTCGGAAACTTTCGAGGAGGACTAGCTTATATCAACCTGTTTGCAAACGCATTAATGGCTTCAATTCTAGGTTCAGCCGTTGCTCAAATATCAGTGATGAACAAAGTGATGGCTCCCGAAATGGAACGAGCTGGTTATTCAAAAATTTATAGTATCGCACTGACAACAAGTGCTGGTTTATTAGCGCCAATATTGCCACCATCGATGTTGTTTGTAGTGTTTGGTGTATTAGCTCAAGTTTCGATTGGAGATATGTTTATTGCAGGAATACTACCTGGGGTGATGTTAGTGGTGGGATTTATAATTGCAATCGCTGTGATCGGTATCTTTTCACCTTATCCAAAACCAGAAGTTAAGAACGGACCTCCCCGTAAAGATATTCTAAAGCAAGGGATGCCTGCACTCTTGGTCCCTCTCGTTATCGTCGCTAGCATTTTAGGTGGTATTGCAACACCTACAGAATCAGCAGCTCTCGCCGCCGTAGTTGCCTTTGTCGTTGGCCGGTTTATTTACAAAGAAATATCAGTAAAGAACCTTCCGTCTTTGTTTAGCCGCACTGCGATTAGCTCGGGCATAATTCTAGTATTAATTGGAGCTGCACAAATTTTTGGTTTTGTTATTACCTATTTGCAAATACCTGGCCACATTGTTAACTGGATTACTGAGGTTGCGGACACTGCAATGATGTTCTTATTGCTACTTAATTTACTGCTTTTAGCCGTTGGTATGTTTTTGGATGCCATTGCCGCGATGATAATTGTTGTTCCGTTGTTGTTACCTGTGGCAGTGGGAATCTACGGTATTAATCCTTATCATTTTGGCGTGATTATTTGCCTTAATTTAGCACTGGGTTTGGTAACACCTCCTATAGGCTCCGGATTATTTATAGCTGCGTCAGTGTCAGGTGAAAAACCGGGCGATATCGCTAAGAAGGCATTGCCATTTATTTTTGTTTCAATTTTGGTCTTGGGATTATTGAGCCTATTTCCGTCACTGGTTATCACTTAATCGCATAAATAAGTACACAAACTAAGCCCCCTAGTGGTTAATGTCCGAACTCTGTTCGGTCGTGACTACTAAGCTGGGTGCCATGGTTCGGTTGAATAATAACTTGAAGGCCTTCATGGCACCCTTGAAAAACGATCGAATCTAATTGAGGAGAATACAATGAAAAATTATTATTTACTTATCTATTTATTATTAGTACTTAAAAGCAATATCTGTGACGCAACGCAAGAGCAGCAGGCTCAAATGGTTGACCAAGAACAATTAGAACAACAGGTCAAGGAGCTAATGCCCAAAGTGATAGAGTGGCGCCGGCATTTGCATAAGAACCCGGAGTTATCAAACAGAGAATTTAATACCGCAATTTACATAGCTGAATATTTAAAAAAACTGGGATTATCCGTGGAAACCAAAGTAGCACACACGGGGGTTGTTGCTATTTTAGATTCTGGTAAACCTGGACCAACAGTAGCTCTTCGAGCTGACATGGATGCCCTACCTATTCGAGAGGCTGTAAAATTGCCCTTTCGTTCGAACATAAAGGGGGAGTACAACGGAAAAATAGTTCCGGTAATGCATGCATGCGGTCATGACGCACATATGGCTATGCTAATGGGGGCGGCAAAAATATTGAATGATAAAAAAAATCAGCTACGCGGTAAAGTTAAATTCATTTTCCAGCCAGCGGAAGAAGGCGCTCCAGATAACGAAACTGGCGGCGCAGAAGTAATGGTCCAACAAGGAGTCATGAACAATGTTGATACTATATTCGGACTTCATGTTAATTCTCACACTGATGTAGGAATTGTTAAATATCGACATGGCGGTATTCTAGCTTCAGTCGATCCATTAAAGATAGTGATAACGGGCAAACAAGCGCATGGTGCTTATCCATGGTTAAGTGTAGACCCCATAACTACAGCTGCTCAAGTGATAATGGGGCTACAAACAATAGTAAGTCGAGAGCTCGTTTTACTGGACGATGCCGCAGTTGTTACGGTCGGTTCTATTCACGGCGGGAATCGCTCTAATATTATTCCCGAAGAAGTAGTGTTAGAAGGAACGATTAGAACGCTAAACGAAAAAGCACGAAAACATATTCACGAAGCTATAACAAGAAAAGTATCAACGATTGCTTCGAGCATGAGGGCGGAAGCGGAGGTGTACATAGCGAAGGACTATAGTTATCCAGTTACATACAATCAGCCAGAGCTCATGGATCAAATGTTACCTTCTCTGGTCAAGAGTGCTGGAAAGAAAAATGTAGTGCTAGTTAACGCAAATACCGCCGCAGAAGATTTTTCTTATTTCCAAAAAGAAGTACCGGGTCTTTATCTATTAATTGGAGGGAAACCACTTTTGGTTAAAGAGGAAGAGTCTTCTGATCATCATTCTCCCCATTTTTTCATTGACGAAAGTGGTATGTCTCTAGGTGTAAAGTTATTCGTCAATATGACAATTGATTACATGAACAAATAGAAAACATATCAAGATTAGAGCACTTCTATCTATCAAACACTCAATTCGCATGCTGTTAATTTCGATATTTTAGATATTACGGAGTCTAAAATATCGAAAATAAATTGATTTATTCAATTATAATGACTTCTCAAGGCGATAAAAACGAAAATAATAAATAAAATTTCGATAATTTGGTTGACCTAATGCTTCAGTCGGTATAGCCTAACAACTATTGAGAAGTCCAAACTAAAAATGAATTTGGTCGAAAGATAAACACAATATTGCGATCGATTTGTTTAAAGTTCCATTACGTTAGGTTGAATAATAGGCGAAGGGTATCGTCAATTAATCCACAAATCTAATAACAATAGATTAAAAAACATACTAATAACAACATCAAATGTAGAGGAGTCAGCAATGCTTATAAAAAACAAAGTTAGCCCGCCATTTAGAAAAAAATACCAAGTGAGAGTTATAGAACAAATTTTCACTGGTGCGCTCGTACTAGCACTTTCGATGCCGGGTGCGATAGCTCAAGAAAGTATTGATTCGAATAGAGATGCAGATGATGACAGAGTTATTCTTGTTACCGGTTCTAACATACGTGGAGTAGAGGATGCCGGTGCAGCAGTATTAACTATAGATGATATAGAAATTGCTAAATCAGGTCGGGCATCGATTGCTGATTTAATAAGAGAGCTTCCTTCGAATTTGGCCGGTGGCGTTGGTATGGCAGATGAAGCTCAAAGTGACCAAGATTCTGGTGCCGCCAATGCAAATTTGTCGGGTGGGCAGGGAGTCAACTTAAGAGGCTTAGGCGCCCTATCTACTTTAGTGTTAGTTAACGGCCGTAGGCTTGCAGCTTCTGGACAATTTGGTGATTTTGTAGATATAGCGAATTTACCAGCTTCTGCTATTGAGCGAGTTGAAATTCTTCAAGATGGAGCATCTGCAATATATGGTTCAGACGCTGTAGGTGGAGTCGTCAACTTTATTTTAAAACGAGATGTCGATAGACCTGTTACGTCGTTGCGATTCGGTACGGCTACTGAAGGCGGTGGTGATGAAACGGTATTAAATCATTTACACGGTTTTGATTGGGACACTGGAAATGCTGTTATAGGTTTTGAGTATTACTCAAAGACGGATGTTAAAGCTACAGACCGAGATGTTTATAAAAACGGAAGTGATTTTTCACGCTTTGGCGGTGTTAACTGGGCTGAGTATTCGGCGCATGCTTCGGCCACAGCTAACATCTTTTTGGGTGGAGCTGGTTCTGATTCTGCTCCAGTCGGTGCGTCTGTGCCGGTTGGTATGAATAATTCGTTAACGATGTCAGATTTAACATTACATACTGACGGTTCTGGGAATACCTACAATGTGTTCGATCAGGTAGATATTTTACCAGCAATGGAACGAACAAGTTTGTTTGGGTCTTTCGATCAAGACTTTGACCAATTTACAATGTTTGGTGATTTTGTGTACACCGACAGAACGTCTGATTATGACTTGGGATACTCAAGAATAACTCGTCATTCAGTTCCAACGACTAGCCCGTTTTATATTTCCGGCTTAGATGCTAGCTTGACGGGACCTGACGGTTCAATCGCGTTTGGTAAAGTCCTAACTGACAGAGTTAACAGCCGAGAATCTTCTGTTACACACTTCAATGCACAAATTGGATTGGAATTTGAATTAACAGACAGTTGGAGTGCAGAAATTGTAGCCTCTGCGGCGAGAGATGAGCAACAACGATATAGAGAGACTCTCAGAAATCCTTCCGGAAACGGCAGTACCATTGATTTCATTGGTTGTGCGCTGGGACATGCAAACCCAGCTTGTATTGGTATTGGGGCAATCGCATGGAATCCGTTCTCAACAGATTCACTAAGTGATGCACAAATTGAACAGTACTATGGTTATGAAGACCTAAAGTTCGATTCTGAAGTTACCCAACTATCCGTTAAAGCCGATGGAGCACTATTTAGCTTACCTGCTGGAGATGTTTTGTTAGCTGTTGGATTAGACTATAGAGAAGAAGTGATGGACGGTTATGTTCGTTTCAATACTGTGTATCCAACGACCAGTGAAGGTCCGTACGAGAAAACTAAACGGCAGGCATTATCATCATTTATTGAAAGTTATATTCCTGTAACCGATTCTTTGAATTTTTCTATCGCTGGCCGGTATGAAGATTTTTCAGGTACTGGAAACTATAGTACTTTCAATCCTAAAGTAGGGTTTAACTTTGATGCTAATGATTCAATAAAACTACGTGGTTCTTGGGGCACTTCTTTCCATGCTCCAGCAATGCGTTTTGAAAACGATTCACCTCAGCCATTACCAGGTGGAAACTCCGCCTTCACTCTGAACGTATCAAGGTTTGCACCGTGCGACACTGATTTAATTCAAGTCAATGGGATTATTGGGACACCTGGCGCTGCTGGTGAGCAATGTTCCTTCTCGTTAATCATACAAACAGGTGGTGCGGGTGAAGGAATTCTTAAACCAGAAGAATCAGAATCTTGGACCTTGGGCGCGGATTTTGAATTTGAATCTGTTCCTGGACTTCGTATGAGTCTCGGTTATTTCGATATACAAGTTGATGACCGAATTCAGCGAATTCAATCTGGCCAGTTGGACGCAATTCTTGAGGACTTTTTTGCAACTGGTGGCGGACCTTTTAGTAGTGCTCTTACTGTAAATCCGTCCGTTGAAGTCGCGCAAGCAGTATTTGATAGTCCAAAATTTTTATTCACTTTTGGTCCACCGATAGCCGATAGTGCAGCGGATATTGCGATGATTGTTAACGCGACACAACTTAATATAGCGAGTCTTAAAGAGACAGGGTTCGATTTTTCTGCGAATTACGATTTTAGAATGAGTGACATTGAATTTAGTGCTTTTGTTCAAGGTACTTATTTGACGGAATACTCTCTGAAAGCTGCACCTGGATTGGCCTCTGATGACCAGCTTGGGAAATACTCTAGCTTCGGTTCTCCTGTCGCACTTCGGTCCAAACAAGGATTGAGTTTCGCTAAAGGACCAATCGATGGAAGGCTTTCAGTTAATTATACCGATGGTTATGAATGCGATACTTGTTATGTTCCATCGGTCAATGGGGCTCCAGTAATTTCATCTTCATCTGTTAAAATAGACGCATGGATAACTGTTGATTTAGGAATCGGTTGGGATTTCTCTGACAATGGTGATGGAAGTAGTCGATTAAATTTACAAGTGAATAATTTGTTAGGAGAAGACGCTCCGTTCTTGGACGGAGGTACAGGTGTTGATGATGCCGAGCCTGCCGGATATGACCCGAGCAACCATACCATTATTGGGCGTACAGTTTCATTGCAATTAACCAAAGAATGGTAATCTGGTAATCCAACCTTTCTGCTTAATAAAGTGCTGCTAGAAAATTTAGCGGCACTTTCTTGTTACCTCCATAGAATCCAAAAAAGAGAGATTTCGGATGTCTGAATTCAATCGACGCAGATTCCTGCAACTAGCCAGTTCGTCAGTTCTTTCCACTTCATTCTTTTCGATGCCATCAATGGCAACTTCTTTCATAAGCAATACTTCGGAACAAGCTGTTTTTAATACACTCGGAGTTATTCCCAAAAAAGAGTATCCACTGGGAATTCTTAATCCAGACGACGCTCCAGCAGCAGATTATCACTTGAAAATAGCGATGGAGAAAGTAGAAATAGCTGATCGAGTTTTAATCGAGACGTTGGCGTTTAATGGTGAAATTCCGGGGCCCTTAATACGCTTAAAAGAAAGCACTACGACAACAATACAAGTTACAAATAATACTTCGAGAGATGAATTGGTTCATTGGCATGGTTTATATCTCCCTTCAGATGTTGATGGCGCCAAACAGCAAGGATCACCCATGATCAAACCAGGACAATCGCTAAGTTATCGCTTTATACCCAAACCTGCTGGTACGCGCTGGTATCATAGCCATGCAGGTTCATCAGGTGATTTTAGGCAGGGCACTTATAGCGGAATGAATGGAATAATTTACGTTGAACCTCTAAATGATCCCGGTGACTACGATAGAGAAGTATTTATGTCGATCCACGAATGGGGAGCAAGTGTAGTAAACGGTGAGATCGCACATAATCTAGGTACAATTAATGGACGAATGTTAGGCCACGGTGAACCCATTCGAGTCAAGCATGGCGAGCGCGTTATGTTTCGAATTCTCAATTCTGGTCCTTCCACGGGAAAAAGAATATCCCTTTCAGGGCACACTAGCCGTGTGGTAGCCATGGATGGAAATCCGGTTCCTCGACAAGCAGAAATGGAACGATTTAATCTTGGGCCCGGTGAAAGGGTGGACGTAATTATTGAAATGAATAATCCAGGCAAATGGATCTTTGGAGAATACTCTGAACCTGCCAGGCGAAAAGGAATTGGTATTATTGTCGAATACGCCAATTCAAAAGGTGATGCGCAATGGCTCTCGCCTAAAGATAGTCACTGGAATTTGGGTAAGTTTGCGTTACAGTCGAAAGCCGCTGAACCCGACGAAAACATTGATATGGTGTTTGAAGAAATAAAATCGAAAACAGGAAAGCTAAGTCGATGGACCATTAACGGCAAAACTTGGCCGGAAATTGACCCCTTCATGCTCACAACAGGTAAGCGCTATCGATTAAATTATCATAATAAAAGTAAAGGTCTACACCCATTACATCTACACCGTCATGATGTCGAAGTCACTCATTACATGGGAAAAGACCTATCAGGTTTGATAAAAGATGTTGTCGTCATACCTCCTATGCAAATGGCTTCCGTCGATCTTATTGCGGATAAACCAGGAAAAAGTTTATGGCATTGCCACATGACTTCACATATGGAAAATGGATTTATGGCTCTGTTTGACTATGAGAATTAAACGATATTCAACTGGAAAAGTATAAACCAAGTTAGCTAAAAGAAACTAATATCGAGCTAGAAAATTAGAATTTGGAATCATTAGATATGAACGATAATACAAAAATAAATAAACAGATAGCTTTAAAATATCCTAACTTGAGTCGGCGACAATTTATTGGAAGTTTAGCCGTTGCAACTTCATCGGTAGCGTTAGGTGGTTGTGTGAGCGGTGGCATACTAAGCGCTGGTGATGCACCATCAAAGAAAACCATCTTTGATCAATCTATCGATAGCTCGAAGGAGAAAAAGACACTTATTCGAGGAGGCTTTCTCTACACGTCAGATCGTAACAATAAAGCGATTGAAAATAGCTGGATTTTGATTACAGGCAATAAGATAACTAAGATAGGTTCTAGCTTAGAGGTGGAACCAGAGCATGACAGTTCGATCGATGCAAGAGGGAAGATGGTGCTGCCAGGATTTGTTAATCCGCATTGGCACGAGAGTTTTGTTGAAGGTCCCGATCGTATGAAACCCGATGATTCTGACCTGGCAAAAATGCCGTTTTCCGATGGCGGTAATATTGAAGCACTTGGTCAGTATTTTGGTGTGATTGCTGATGTTGGTGAGAAGTTTACTGAGCAAGAAGCTGCGGCAATTGCTCGCTGGAGTATGTGGACCCAATTACGTTCAGGGACGACTGCACTCGGAGATATTGGTTCGCTAAATTCAACCGATGCAATGGCCAACGCTGCGATATCTTTAGGTATGCGAATCCGAGTAAGTCGCTGGGGATCGGATATCATGATCCCGAACGGCGCAAGCAAGTTTAAGCGAATTGCGGATACCGATAAGCAAGCGAATGATTGGGAGCTGTTGATGCAAAAGTGGGACAATCATTCGTCGGGTTTGGTCGGTGGGATGCCTTCTGTGCTGGCTGGTTTTGGTAGTTCTGATGAGCAATTAAAATCACTTGGGGAAATCGCGAACCGATACAATTCACCTTATGCTGCACATTTAGCTCCATTAAAAAACGAAGCTAAAGCACTACAAAAAGTATTCGGACATTCATCGATTGGCAGGTTTGATAAATTTGGATTGCTTACTGAAAATTTGTTGGCTGTTCATACTGCTTACGCGACCGAAATGGAATATCAACAAATCCTAAAAAATAAAGTGAACGTCGTTTATTCGCCGGCTAACTATGGCTTGCTGGGTGAAACGACGGTCAGTGAAACTGGCATGATGGGACGTTTAATACGTGACGGTGCACCTGTTTCTTGTAGTACTGACGGCAATATTTCGTATACGGGTGGAATGCCTGAAGCAATGCGATATACTTATTTAGGTAATAATGAAGCGCATAATGATAACACCACGGTGTCACCTACTATGGCGTTAAGAACAGGCACTCAAAATGGAGCAACAGCTTTAGGGTGGGGAGATAAAATTGGTTCCATCGAAACCGGTAAAGAAGCTGATCTTGTTATTGTTGATATTGATGATTGGCGATATCGCCTAATTACTCATCCCTTGAGTATTTTCTTAATTGCAGGTGGTTCTAAAGATGTCGACACCGTTATTGTTGCAGGAAAAGTTCTAATCAAAGAGGGTAAAAGCACGACTATAGATGAAAATAAAATGTTCAACGAATATGCAGTAGCGGTAGAGTCGGCAAGAAAAAGAATTTTTTCTTGATTAGGGGAAAATAAATTTGTTAACTAGATAATCATTAAGTCTAATAAAAAACCGCTTTAAAAGCGGTTTTTTATTGCGCGTTATATTCTCGAAATTATCGACCTGTCACCATTGTCCAATGGAAATGTGATTGACAATAGTGACAGTCGGTTAGTCTTGTTTGTTCTCCATAAAAATACGACTACCTGTGTCTGCCTCTTCGCCTTTGTTCACCATTTCATGTAAGTCGTTAATGATATAACCGTAAATTGCATCGGAGTCCTGCTTAGAGAGAACATCTTTGAAACCAGACATTCCTGCATAGCTAAAGGCACCGTCTAATACGACGCTATCAAATACTTGGTGGATACCCGGGGCCATATTCCAGAGGTTAGGATAAGAACCTTTTGACCCGCGATAAGAATGACATCGAGCGCAATGGTGGAAAAACATCTCAGCACCGGATTCAAGTTGCTCAGGTGTCGTTATCACTGCAGGCGGTAATGGTTGTTTGTCAGCAATTTTTTTAATTGCAGGTTTTGTAATTTCATCGCCACCCAATTTGAATACAAAAAGTGTTTCTGGATTTTCGTATTTTCTAGCGGCTGAACGTTTAGGGTAGTAGGCACTTTCGGATCCTCCCAATCCTCCGAGAACAGCTATATACTGTTCACCATCAACCATATAACTCATTGGCGGTGCCAACATTGCTATTCCAGTATCGATTACTTTGAGTACTGTACCATTTTGAGCATCATAGACAGTAAACGTTCCATCAACAGCGCCTTGCAGTATTAAGCCTGAAGCCGTCGATAATACACCACCACTCCACCAAGTTTGTGGTGCAGATTCCCACACTACTTTTTGGGTAACGGGATCCCAAGCTTTAAGTACACTGTGTTCTTTCGGTTTGTGCTTGCCAATTAAGTGATCATCCGATTTTTCGAACGGAGGCATTAGTGGAGGCCCCTTTCCTTCGTTGAGACTTGCAGGTTGGTAGACGACAGATTCATAGGCTACATATTTCATCGGAGCCTCAAGAACCGGTATGTATGCCAGTTTAGTTTGCTCATTATATGCCATTGGCTGCCAGTTGTGACCACCCGATACCGAAGGCCATATAATTTTTGGAGAATCTCTATAATCTTCTGCTTTATTGAAAATAGGTCGACCGGTTTTCATATCGATGCTTTCAGCCCAAGTAACAATAGTGAAATTTTCGGCTGATATTAATTCCCCAGTCTCTCGGTCTAATACATAAAAGAAACCGTTCTTAGGGGCTTGCATTAATATTTTTCGACGCTCTCCATTGATGTCCAAATCTGTGAGAATCATATTTTGAGTTGAGCCAAAATCCCAACTATCAGCCGGGGTGGTTTGATAGTGCCATTTCATCCGACCGGTTGTTGCATTGACTGCGATAATGGAAGAAAGATAAAGATTATCACCTTCCGTTGGGTCTCTTAACCACGCTGGATGCGGTACTCCATTGCTCGTTCCTGCATAAATTAGATCCAATTCTGGATCGTAGACCATTGAGTCGTAAACTGTTCCTCCACCTCCGAGATCCCATCGTGAGTCTTCTCCCCATGTTTTCCTAGCTTCTGTTAATTCTGGATGCTCGTCACCATATTTTGGGTCACCAGGTACCGTGAAAAAACGCCAAGCCTTTTCGCCTGTTTCTAGATCAAAAGCAGTAATAAAACCACGTGCGTCCATGTCCGAACCACCGTTGCCTATGACGATATTTTTGCCAGCAATTCTGGGTGCTCCTGTGACGGTGTAACTACGTGTTCGATCCGTTAAAGTGTCGACCCGCCAAATCCGTTTCCCTGTTTTTATATCAACAGCATCGAGGTACCCATCAACAGTTCCGACGTACACTTTTCCTTGCCATACAGCGACACCTTTGTTATTAACATCGCAACAGGCTTTTCTTGCCCAAGCCCCTTCAACTTGAGGATCGTATTGCCATAAAAGCGCCCCAGTTTTAGCGTCAGATGCATAAACAACACTCCAGGGTCCAGTAAAATACATGACGCCATCAATGACCAAAGGGGTTCCTTGATTACCACGGTGTACTCGCCCCCGAACGACAAAATCATCGAACCTCCATGCGAGTCCTATGTCTTTGACATTGTCTTTATTAATTTGTGTGAGAGGGGAGTGTCTTTGTTCGCCATAAGTTAGTCCGTTCAAAGGCCAGTCGCTGGCGTCGGAAACTTGCTCCACACCGGTGGAATAAATTTTTGTTGAGGCAACTGGTTTATTATCAGGATTCTCGCACCCAGAATTGGCGAAGCAGAGTCCCAGAATAAATAATCGCCAAGGATTATTTTTTAACATTCGATTTTACCCTTTGTTTGTTTTAAATAGTTGATTGAAGCAATCATATTTTGTAGTAACTACCAGCCTATGTTTTAAGTACTTTCTAGTTTAGAAAATAGATTGAACGGACTCATATTAGCGTTAATTTCGAAATTATGCAATCTAATGTGATTGTGGTAATAAATTAATAACGGTGATGCATTAGCTAATAATGCTGTTAAAGTAGGGTTTATTGTGTTTTTTAGTTGTTTTGGTAAGTTAAGTGAATTATGGCGGTCGGCCATTAATTACGATATTTTTTGGTGTGTCGCGGAATTTAGACGTTAATGATGGGGGGATTTATTGGTTCTATATGTTTTAGTATGGTTTCCTTCTGGAGATGCAATGCAAGCAAAGAAAAGATATAATCTGTAATCAAAAATATATTCTCTGTCGAGCATATAGTGATAAGGAATCTAGATGAATAAAAAGACGGAAGCAACTAGCAAGACTTTAGCTGATCTGGTCTACCAAAAAATTCGTACGGATATTATTAGCGGTGAGTTGAAGGCATCCGAAAAATTGCGATTAAGCAATCTATGCAAGAAGTACGATATCGGTATGAGCCCGCTAAGAGAAGCGCTAGCCCGACTAACTGGAGATGCTTTAGTGGTTACTGAAGGGCAGCGCGGCTTTTGGGTGGCCCCTCTCTCAATAGAGGAATTAGACGACATTACCAATGTAAGAGCGTTATTAGAAAGTGAAGCGCTTCAACAATCAATTCAAAATTCAGATGAAGAATGGAAAGACGAGCTTAGTATGGCGTTTAAGGAATTGACTCGTATAGAAGGGGAACTAAAAGGAAGAAGCTATGATCTCGTACCTGAATGGGAAGAAGCGAATAAAGTATTTCACGAAGTATTAGTCTCTCGATGCCAATCTCAATGGATGAAAAAGATGATTAAAATTTTGATACAGCAGTCAGAAAGGTATCGTCGAATCTCGTTAACGTTGGCTGAATCTAAAGGCAATCGAAATGTTCATGACGAACATGAGGCGATTTTTCATGCGGCTATTCAAGGAAATATTTTAAAGGCTTGCCGATTGATCGAAGTGCACCTTAATTTAACAACAGATAACGTACGACAAGTATTAGAAGAGTCAATTTAATCTAGTTACAAAGCGGTATGCAATTCTTCCAATACTTGTCATTAATTCGTACCGTATTTACTTAAGCCTTTATTACCGATAATAAGTCATGTTAGAGATTTATTTTAACACCTAGATAAATAGAACGCGGTAAGCCGACAAAGTATCGGTAAGAACCGAAACCAAAGTCTGCCCGTTCCGCATAATCTCTATCCATTAGGTTTCTTACATTCAAACTAAAATCAATAGATTTATTTAATTTGAATACTGAACTCAAATGCACAAGTGAATGGCCAGGATAACTCGCTGTGTTATCTGGGTTTAAAAAATACTTGCCAAGGTGTTGCCACGATATTCGAGCATTAAAGCTCTTTTTAGGCTGCCAGCCAAACGATAATTGACCCATATTTTTGGGAGCTGTATCAATCTCATTACCGCTTATTTGTAGCGAACTAATCGCTATGTTGTTGGCATATTCATGGCTCGCTCTACTCGCAAAAAACTCGCTGTAAACGAATTCATTAAAGTTTACCTTCGCAGCTATTTCAATTCCTCTGTGATCAGAACGCCCGTTATTTACATTTTGACGGTCGGAGTCCTGGAAAATGAAATTCGATTTTTTCATCTTGTAAAATGTTAGGTCATATTCCAGAATATTGGTGTTTCCTCGGAATCCAAACTCAATACTATCGACACGAACAGTATTCAAATCAGCCGTTTGTTGTCCCGCCTGCAGTCTAAACATTTCTGTATGTTGGGGTGCTCTGAATCCTCTCGACAATTGTGTATAGAGAAAATGGTCTTGCGTCCATTGGTTAGTAAAACCTAGCGATGGTGACCAATCGTTATAGCTCAATTTGACATCTTTGGTCCGATAGAATCGACAGTCAGTAACAGAAATATCACACGCACTACCGTCGCTTTCGAGGTTGTCGTAGTCAACCTTGCTGTGATCGAATCTTAAGCTAGCTGACAATACACTATTCTTGGTTAAAGCTAAGTCGGCTGCTATCCAAGGAGAAAAATTATAATGATTTACTTCGAAATTGTAGTGTGTGCCAGCAGGTTTGGAACCAGAGAACTCCGTGAACTGTATTTCCTCTAATTGACTTTCGCTATGTTCCGAATCAAGTCCAAATGCAACTAAGTAATCTTTTTCTTGCTGTTGGTATTTTAACTGAGCACCGAAACTGGATTGTGAATTATTTTCTATGCTATCCCATGGCACCCAGTGCTGAGAAAAAGACATTTCGCTAAATCGAGCGAATGGCGTTATTTCAATAAAACTATTCTCGCTCAACTCGAACTCGATTCGACTATAAGCTCGAGAAGCTTTTGCATGTCTAAATCCATCTGGGTTAAGATTTTGAATGCGTAATTCCTCGTCAGCATACGCATCTTCTCCAGTGATAAATCCAGCGCTATTTTGATGCAGGGAACTGGTGGATAATAGAGTCTTAATTTTTAGTTTGTTGGTTTCGATTTGATGTATAAAGTTTAACTTATGCTGTTCAGTTGTAGCATCTTTTTGATAGCCATCATCATATGATGTGTTTCCATATAGTAGCCAGCCTTGATCGGGCGAACTTTGTTCTTTATCGCTACCAAATGCAAATTTTAGTCGGTCATATTGATTGGGACCAGATTCGAACAAAAGATACGAGTCAACTGAATTCATAGGATTAGGTGTCGTAAAATTGATGAGACCATGAACGGCGTTCGACCCAAAGCTACTACTGGAAGGTCCTCTTATTACTTCTACAGACGATGCTTGTTCACTATTAATCTCAAACAACTGGTTTACGTTACAAAATCCAGCGGGTCGAACCGAAAGACCATCTACGGAAATCATAAAAGCACCGCAGCCTCCAGCACCGGTTAATACAGGCGACCTAATTGCGATCAAACTTTCTTGTCCATTTCCACGGCTAATCCAAGTCGCGGGAACCTCTGACATAAGTTCATTAATATGAATATGGTTTTTTGTGGATATCTTTTTTGAGCCAATAGTGGATGCGTTGCTGGTAATTTCGTTTAAGTTTTTCTCTAATTTGTTAGCTGTAATAATGAGTTTTTGCTCGTTTTTCTCACTGGTATTTACGCTTTCGCTGGCAGCTAGACAGTCGAAACTGTTTGCGACTAACACGAGAGAAAGAGTTAATAATTTAAATGGCACAAATAAATCCTCTTAGTTGTAAACGTCTTTTTGGTCACTCTATATAAATTAAGTTCAGCCAAGAAACGTATTTTTGGTTTGATAATTTATTAATTAGCTTACACAGTTTTAATCATAATTTCGACAAAATAGGCAATTATTGCAATTATTATTAGCTTTAAGGGTGATATGTTGTTATATTTTCGAAATTAAAAGGCGGTGAAGTAACAGTTTAGTATCGTTTGGTTAGGAATAAAATCAATTTTGTCGAAATTTCCACACAATTGTGGAATGAAATTTTACATTTAATGCATATTGCAAATAAAAATAGGAGAAAAGAGACGATGCCAATTATTACTGTCTCTCTGGTTGAAGGACGTTCAGCAGAAGCTAAAAATCGTCTTATCGAAAACATTACTAATGCCGTTGAAAGTACATTAGGTGTTCCACGTCAATCTGTTCGGATATTAATTAGTGAAATATCCGCGGATCATTGGGGAGTCGGTGGTGTGTCGAAAGCGATTCTTAATCAAAGTAAAAATGGAAATATTTGAGAATGCGAGAACTAAGAAATTATATTGATGGAAAGTTCATGAATTCTGAGCGGAAATTTGATGTCAGTAACCCAGTAAATGGCAAGCCTCACGCTGTAGCCTGCGAAGCTGATCAAGCAACCGTTGATGATGCCGTGGCAGCTGCTAACAAAGCTCTTGCAGGCGAGTGGGGGCAAATGTCAGTTGCTCAGCGGTGCGAAATTCTGTGCAAAGTCGCCGATAAAATAGAAGAACGGTTTGATGATTTTTTGCAAGCAGAAGTGGCTGATACTGGAAAGCCGCATAGTTTAGCCTCTCACATTGATATTCCTCGAGGTGCAGCAAATTTCCGAGTATTTGCTAACAGCATTGGCTCGTTTGCTACTGAGTGTTTTGAGATGGACACTCCTGATGGTTCGGGTGCTATTAATTATTCACTTAGAAAACCCTTGGGAGTTATAGGGGTTATTTCACCATGGAATTTGCCCCTATTATTGATGACTTGGAAAGTTGCACCAGCCTTAGCGTGTGGAAATACAGTTGTTGTTAAACCGTCCGAAGAAACGCCGTCTACCGCAACCTTATTAGCTGAAGTTATGGACGAGGTTGGAATGCCAGCGGGGGTATTTAATTTGGTGCATGGATTCGGGCCTGATTCTGCTGGCGAATTCTTAACAAAACACAAAGATATATCAGCAATAACCTTTACAGGCGAAACATCGACCGGTAAGGCAATAATGAGAGCAGCTTCTGAAAATGTTAAACCATTATCATTCGAATTAGGAGGGAAAAACCCAGGTATTGTTTTTGAAGACGCTAATTTTGACGATGCTGTCGAAGGAATAGGGCGCGCCATTTTCGCTAATACTGGACAGGTATGTTTAGCAACTGAACGTGTTTATGTCGAGCGCTCTATTTTTGACAATTTTGTTCACGCGTTGAAAGAAAAAGCAGAGAGTTTAGAGTTAGGTTGGCCCGATGAAGAAAGAACTAATTTTGGTCCTTTGGTTTCAAAAGCTCACCAGCAGAAAGTGCTTAGTTATTATCGATTGGCCGTATCAGAAGGTGCGAACGTAATTACCGGTGGTGGCGTTCCGAAATTTAGTGATGAGAGGGACCAAGGATTTTACGTCGAACCAACGATTTGGACTGGATTATCGGAGGAAGCAAAATGCGTAAAAGAAGAAATATTCGGTCCTGTTTGCCATATCGCCCCGTTTGATACTGAACAAGAAGTTATCAAATTAGCCAACGCGAGTGAATACGGTCTTGCTTCATCTGTTTGGACTACTAACCTTGCCCGTGGGCACAGAGTCGCTAAAGCTTTAGAGTCTGGTACTAATTGGGTCAATTGTTGGTTCTTGAGAGACTTGCGTACGCCATTTGGTGGAACAAAAATGTCAGGGATCGGCAGAGAAGGTGGCGTTCATTCCCTTAATTTTTATTCTGAACCGGTAAATATTTGTGTGAAATTATGATGAAAGTATCTCAAGATAAATTAGAAAAGTTAGCCGACAAAATCGCATTTGCTGAAAAAAATAAGCAAGAGTGCGAGCCAATCCGTTCACAATTCGCGGAAAATGATTTGGAAAGCGCGTACGCAATTCAAACGATTAATATAGCGCGAGAAAAATCGAAAGGCAGAGTCGCCGTAGGCAAGAAAATCGGATTAACGTCAAAAGCAGTTCAAAAACAGTTAGGTGTCGATCAACCGGATTTTGGGACTTTATTTGCCGATATGGTGCTCAGTGACGGCGAAGAAATTCCTTATGATCGAGTAATGCAACCTAAGGTTGAAGCGGAAGTCGCATTGGTCTTGGCAAGTGATCTTAATATGCAGCTTCCGACGATTGCTGATCTTATTAGCGCGACCGATTACGTATTACCGGCGATTGAAATAGTGGGAAGTCGAATTAAGGATTGGGATATTAAAATTACCGATACTATCGCCGACAATGCATCATGTGGTTTGGTCGTGTTAGGCACTACGCCCAAGAAGTTGGCTGAATTAGATCTTCGGTTGTGTGGCATGGTTATGGAATCGAAAGGCGAACAGGTTTCCGTAGGAGCGGGAGTTGCCTGCTTGGGGTCACCTTTAAATGCGGCATTATGGCTGGCGCGAAAAATGGTTGAGCTCGGGCAACCGCTAAGAGCGGGAGATATTTTATTGACAGGGGCTTTAGGACCAATGGTCAACGTTCAGCCAAACGATCGATTCGAAGCCAGAATCTCAGGCCTTGGGGCGGTGAGAGCTAATTTTGGTGGTGTCTCATGAAAACCAAAGTAGCGATTATAGGATCGGGAAATATTGGTACGGACCTAATGATAAAAATCATTCGTCAATCAAACGCGCTCGAGATGGTTGCTTTGGTAGGAATTGAGCCTAATTCGGAAGGACTGGCACGCGCAGAACGATTGGGGATCCCAAATACATCACAAGGTATCGATGGGTTGTTGGCTATGGAACATTTTGCTGATATTGCAATTGTGTTTGATGCAACGTCGGCAGCTGCTCATCAACACCATAATAAGGTACTACAAGCTTTCAATAAAGTGCTCATTGATCTAACACCTGCTGCCATAGGCCCTTATGTCGTTCCTGTGGTCAATGCGGATGAATTTTTAAATGAACTTAACATCAATATGGTGACATGCGGCGGACAAGCAACGATACCTATTGTTGCCGCAATTTCATCGGTAGCCAGTGTGACCTATGCTGAAATTGTAGCGTCGATTTCATCTAAATCCGCTGGACCAGGAACTCGAGCGAATATCGATGAATTCACCGAAACGACTTCAAAGGCACTTGAAGTCGTTGGTAGGGCTAAAAAAGGTAAAGCAATTATTGTTTTAAATCCTGCAGAACCGCCGATGAACATGAGAGATACTGTCATGTGCTTAAGTGAAAATTGTGATCAAAATGCTGTGACCGAAGCTGTCACTAAAATGGTCGCTCAAGTTAACCAATATGTTCCAGGTTATCGACTCAAGCAAGCTGTTCAGTTTGAAATTTTCGATAACAAACAGCCATTAATAATTCCTGGAATAGGCCGATTTACCGGCCTCAAATCGACAGTTTTTCTCGAGGTGGAAGGTGCGGCACATTTCTTACCATCATATGCAGGTAATTTGGATATCATGACTTCGGCAGCGTTATCCACTGCGGAGCGAGTGGCCCAAACACGTTTAGAGGTATAGAAAATGAATAAGAAACTATATATTCAAGATGTGACATTACGTGATGGAATGCACGCAATCAGACATCAGTACAGTATTGAACAAGCTGTCGCAATTGCCAAAGCTCTGGATGATGCAAAAGTTGATAGTATTGAAGTCGCTCATGGTGATGGCTTAGCCGGTGGAAGTTTAAATTATGGATTTGGTGCGCATACGGATTTGGAATGGATTTCTGCAGTCGCCGATGTTTTACAACATGCGAAAGTAGCGACACTTTTATTGCCCGGAATAGGAACGGTTGAAGATCTAAAAGAAGCTCACCGAGCGGGGGCTACGTCCGTGAGAGTGGCCACTCATTGTTCGGAAGCGGATATTTCGAAACAACATATTGAGTATGCAAGAAACCTTGGAATGGATGTCTGTGGATTTTTAATGATGTCCCATATGTTGCCCGCAGATAAATTAGCGCGTCAAGCAAAACTAATGGAAGACTATGGAGCCGAGTGCGTTTATGTAACGGATTCTGCCGGTGCATTGATGATGAACGATGTTGCTGAACGATTTGCCGCTTTTAATAAAATACTTAAACCTGAGACTGAAACCGGTATTCACGCTCACCATAATTTTTCTTTAGGGGTGGCGAATAGTCTTGTTGCCGTTGAAAATGGAGCCACTCGTGTCGATGCGTCTTTGACGGGAATGGGAGCAGGGGCGGGTAATGCACCATTAGAGGCATTTATTGCTGCTGCTAATCAAGTCGGTTATCAGCATGATTGCAAATTATTCGAATTGATGGATGCTGCTGATGATCTAGTTAGACCCCTGCAAGACAGGCCTGTTCGTGTCGATAGAGAAACTCTCTCTTTAGGATACGCTGGCGTGTACTCTAGTTTCCTCCGACATGCTGAGAGCGCAGCTGAAAGATACGGTTTAGACCCACGAAGTATTTTAATTGAACTCGGAAAGCGACGCATGGTTGGTGGTCAAGAAGATATGATTATTGATGTCGCTCTTGATCTTTGCAATGAACGCGATAATTCTTAATATGATAGGAACAAAAAAATGTTAGCACTAGAAGATTTGGCCGATAAAGTAGATTCAGCTGCACACAACGCGTTTGCAATCCCACAATTATCATCTGTTACGGATCTTTCATTAGATCAGGCCTATGCAATTCAAAAAGAAAGTGTACAGCGACGAATCAATCGAGGTGAAAAATTACTCGGAATAAAAATGGGTTTTACAAGTCGAGCGAAAGCCATCCAGATGGGAGTTGATGATCTTATCTTTGGAAAGTTAACTTCATCAATGTTAGTGGAGGACGGCGGTTCTATTAGCCTCAAAGATTTTGTCCATCCACGGGTGGAGCCTGAGTTGGCATTCTTGCTCAACAAACCGTTAGATGGCAAATCTGGAATGCTAGAGGCTTATAATGCTGTAGAAGCTGTAGCGCCAGCGATCGAAATTATCGACAGTCGTTATCAGGATTTTAAGTTTAGTTTAGTCGATGTGGTAGCCGATAATTCCTCTTCATCCAGCTTTGTACTTGGTCCATGGCAGCCAAAACCGAAGGATCCTTCTAACCTTGGTATGATTTTAAGCTTCGATGGGACACCAGTAGAAGTTGGTTCTACGGCTGCGGTCATGGGAAATCCTATCCGTTCTTTAGTGACGGCAGCACGTATGTTATCTGAAATTGGAGAGAGGTTAGAAGCCGGACAGGTTATTTTAACCGGTGGTGCGACCGCCGCTGTCGCTTTGACTGAAGGTATTAGTGTGAGCGCTGAACTAGAGAGTTTAGGACGAGTTAATTTTTCTGTGAACGCATAATTTTTTTTAAAATGTTATAAATACAGTTCTTGTAGACTCCAGTTGGTAATTTGTAGAGATTGATATGATTGAATTGCGAGATATCCATTGTGTTCGGTTGGGGACTAAAAATCTTGACCAGGCTGAGAAATTTGCGACTGAAATAGTAGGATTACAATCGGTCAACCGGAAAGAAAAACTAGTTTATTTACGATCCGATTGGAGACATCACTCTGTTTGTTATTTCGAAGGCGAAACATCTGAGCAGTCTGTTTGTTTTGAGTTAAAAGACTGGCGAGCATTGGAGAGATCATTGCAACAACTCGAACAAGCAGGAATTGCTTGTGGCCAAGGAACTAAGCAACAAGCAGAAGAACGATATACTTACGATTTTGGTTGGTTTGATGATCTATCTGGAAACCGCATAGAGTTGTTTGTACGTCCCTATGAAGCAAACCGACCTTATCACGGTGTTCGACCAACCGGTATTAAAGGTTTTGGACATATTGGATTAAACTCGAGTGATCCTGAGCGCGATCAAGAGTTTTGGTTGTCTCATTTTAATGCCAAAGTGAGTGATTGGATTGGGCCGGCTCCGTTATTAAGAGTCAAAAATGTTCACCATCAATTAGCGCTCTTTCCGACTCAAAAAGGGCCTGGAATTCAGCACATTAATCATCAAGTTGAAACGATTGATGATCTCATGAGGGCTGTTTATTTTTTACAGTCTAATGGGATAAAAATAGTTTTTGGACCTGGAAGGCATATTACTTCCGGAGGTTATTTTTTGTATTTTGAAGGTCCTGACGGTATGACTTATGAATTTTCGACGAGTGACCGACACATTATTGAGGACGATGAAAATCATCGGCCACGGCAATACCCAATGGAAGCCGAATCATTTTGTGTCTTCGGCGCTAAACCCGATATTGAAGAGTTCAAGGAATAAAATAGATGGTTAGCGAACACTTAAAAAATAAATTAAATTTAGCGGCAAGAGCGTTAGCGAAAGGCGGTTTTGTTCACGCCTATGGGCACTGCAGTATTCGTTTAAGCGATAAAGAATTCATCGTTTGTGCCGCCAAGCCGATGGGCCTGATTAAAAATGACAAGCCCGTTAAAGTTAAGGTTGATGGAGAATTACCGGAAGGGGTATTAGGAGAAGTTAGAATCCATCAAGCGATTTACAAGAACCGTCCTGATGTGAATTCTATTTGTCGAACCATGCCGGCCAACGTTATGGCGTTATCGGCTTTAGGAGTGACTGCAAAGCCAAGGCATGGATTTGGAACCTATTTTTGGCCAGAAATACCACTATGGCCGGATGTACAATTGATACGAACACCTGAACAGGCAAATGGAATAGCTAATATGCTAGGAACAGGAAAGGCAATTATAATGCAAGGAAATGGGTTAATTACTGCTGGAGAAGATATAGAAAAAGCAGTGGTTTGGACTTGGTATGCGGAAGATACCGCTCGAGTAGAGTTAGAATATTTGAAAACTGGTTTTAGTCGTCCGACAATCGATAAGGTCAATTCTGCTCAGCGAGCGACTGAAAAAGGAATGATTATCGAAAGAATGTGGCAATATATGACTGCGGGAATTGAATAGTCAATCGTTAAACAATACTTCGCGTCTCAATTGATGAGACCTTATTCACAGTACTATCATTTCAATTGTATTTAAATAAACGAGCAGTTAACCTACGACCCTCAGATAATTTGGATAAATTATGTTAGTTGTTAAGAGGGAAATTGAATGTCCAGTCAGCCACAAAATAAGCATCGATACAAAGAACGACAAGTCGAATTAAATACAGCCAAGGCGTTCAAAATAGGTGATGGAAGAATTAGCGGTTATTGTTCGCTTGCATTAGCCTTTTTAAGCATACTTGCTGTCTTCGCTTTTTTATACCCATCACTTCTCACCACAACAGAACTTCGTCAGGTTTACGATGCATCGGAACTACAAATGCTATTAAAATATGCAATGCATTTTTCGTTATTCTTTGGTGTGCTTACTTTTGTTCTCGGCAAACAAAGAATAATGGGCTTTGCTGGAATTGCAATTACTTTAATTGGTTTTGCTCTTGGAGGTTATGAGATCCCAATTGGCGAAGTTGAACCCAGGGAATTGTCATTGGGAGTCGATTGGCTGATACTCGCTTTTCTCGCTTCAGCTTTTGTATTTATGAGTTTGGAGAAGCTCCTACCCAAGTATAAAGATCAAGTAATTTTGAGAAAGGAATGGGCACTCGACCTTTTCTATTTTTGTTTTAACCATTTGGCGATTTCGGCCATTCTATTATATGCCAATTATCATGTAAGTCATTTTCAATGGGCTGAAAGTTCAGATTTCCAACAGTTTATGCAATCAATTCCTGTAGTTTTACAGGTGTTACTTATCATTATTGCAGCAGATTTTGTTCTTTATTGGGAACATAGACTTTTTCATGAGGTGAAATCACTTTGGCCCATTCATGCTGTCCATCATTCAGTAGAAAGTATGGATTGGTTAGCGGGATCACGAGGTCATTTTATTCAGGTTTTTTCCGAACGAGCGATGGTAATGATCCCGTTGTATTTGTTAGGGCCTGCGCAAGAGGCGCTTGATATATATGTCGCTTTCGCAGCTTTGCAGGCGGTGCTTATTCATTGTAATACACGGTTAAAATTCGGTTGGTTGAAATATATCTTGGTGACGCCACAATTTCATCACTGGCACCATAGCTCAGAGAAACCAGCAATTGATACCAATTATTCGGCACATCTGGTGATATTTGACCGATTATTCGGGACCTATCATATGCCTACAAAGCATTGGCCGGCTGAATATGGGACAACGGTTAAATTGCCGACGAGTTATTTAGGACAATTATTCTATCCGATTACTGCTTTGGTGAAAGGAAGAAACAAAAGTAAGGTGTAAACCTCTTTTTATGATTTACACGTCGGTGGGTGATTACTCGTATGGAATAAGGAGGAATAGAATTGGCGTTTGTTTCTACTTATAAAAAAGCACGGCCCACTCTAAACAGTAAGTCGTGCTGGTATTAACAAATTTATTTTAATATAAAATACCAAATATTAGGCTGGAGAACCATCCATTTGAGATTGAATATAATTTTGGATTCCTATTCTTTTGATTAATCCTAAATGTTGTTCAATCCAATAAATATGATCCATCTCGGTATCATCTAATAACTTTTCCAGTATTTCTCGGGTTACATAATCTTGTTCTTGTTCGCAAACACCGATGATCATTCGTAAACTTGAAGCGACCGTCATTTCTGCTTCTAGATCATTTTCAAGCATTTCCTTGACATCTTTTCCTACTTTGATAGGTTCGCGAGAAGCGGTGTCGGCATCACCTTCTAAAAATAAAATTCGTTCAGCTAGTCGTTTAGCGTGATCTTGTTCTTCTTCTAGTTCATGAATTAGTTTTTCGTGCAGTTTGTTAATACCCCAGTCTTCATACATTTTTGCATGGGCTAAATATTGATCCATGGACGTTAATTCAAGTGTCAGTTGCTTGTTTAATAAATCGATTATTTTCTTGTTACCTTGCATCTCTTAATCCTCCATCATCGACTGTTGATAATTTTCTATACCAGTATTGTTTATTAAGAATTGTTGAGATTCTATCCAATCAACGTGTTCTTCTTCATCTTCTAAAATTTCTTCAAGAATTTCGCGGCTGATATAATCCTCTTCGTTCTCGCAAAGAGCAATTGCTTCTCTTAAGAGAGCTATCTGATTCAGTTCGAACTCCATATCACACTGCAACATTTCGGCAGTATCTTCTCCAATTAACAATTTTTCCAGATTTTGTAGGTTGGGAAGGCCTTCTAGAAACAATATTCTTTGGATCAGTTTGTCGGATTGCTTCATGTCTTTAATGGATTTTTTGTATTCCTTCTCGTTTAGCTCTTCTAACCCCCAATTTTCAAACATACGAGCATGCAAGAAATACTGGTTGATCGAAGACAGCTCAAAGGTGAGCACCTTGTTTAATGAAGCGAGAACGCTTTTTGAGCCTTTCATTGTCATACCTCCGGTAAGACTATCATCTGTCAATTAGAGTATAGCGGATTTTAATGAGCCATTTATACCATGTTTTCATATTCACTGCCACCATAAAACTCTTTTAAAATTAGTAACTTAGAATGATAATTAATCTCATTATTGTTACGTTTTATATTGGAATGTTTTGACGTTTAAAATAGGTTCATTTTCGAAACTGATTATTTTTTATATGGTCTTTTAGACCAAAAAGGAATTAAGGAATTGAGAAGAGTTGTTAATCGATATACTCTCGACAATATGTTTGACTGACTTAACAATTTTTTTTGGTAGTTTTATGTCTAAAGAGATCACAGTTTTGGGTGGCGGTATCATTGGTTTATCGTGTGCTTATTATTTAAACCAGATAGGTTATTCTGTAAGAGTGATCGATCAAAGAAAAATAGGAGATTCTTGCGCGTTGGGAAATGCAGGCTATATTACCCCAAGCCATTTCGTGCCGCTTGCAGCGCCTGGAATGGTTAAGAAGGGCATTCAATGGATGCTCAATCCTGAAAGTCCTTTTTATATTCATCCTAAACTAGACTGGTCGCTCCTCAGCTGGTTGTGGCAATTTAATAGGCATTGTACTAGAAGCCATGTTGAACGTGTGAAACAGGCACTATTTGAACTGTGTTCACATTCACATCGTTTGTACTTGGATCTGGAGCAGGTCTTGCCCCAAAAATTCCAGTTTCAACATAATGGTATTTATGTTGTTAGTCAGACAGCAAAAGCCCAAGCGGAAGAATTAGCACTAGTCCGACAAGCTCAGCAGCTAGGGATGAATGCTAGGGAAGTATCAAGAGGAGAATTCGATAGAGTTTTCCCGGATATGGAATTCGATATAGATGGGGGTATCTATTTTCCAGAAGATTCACATGTTCATCCGGGAGAGTTTCTAAGTTCACTTCATAACGAGCTCAAAATTCGTGGTGTAGAGTTTTGTGAGAATATTGAAGTAAAGTCGATTCTATCGAAGGGGGCAAGAGTCACGAAAGTCGTCGGCGAAACGCAGAGTTTCAGCGTCGATGAATTAGTGTTGGCATGTGGCAGCTGGACACCAGAATTAGCCAAACAATTGGGTATTTCTATCCCGATTCAAGCTGGTAAAGGATATAGTGTGACGGTTGACAAACCTTGGGAGATCGAGACACCGATTATTTTAAATGAGGCCGCTGTCGCAATTACTCCATTTAAAGACAAAATTCGATTTGCTGGAACTATGGAAATCGCCGGTGTCGACCTGTCGATCAATACTCGTCGAGTCGATGGGATATTAAAATCAGTTAAACGCTACATTCCAAATTTTGATATTGAGTCTATTGATAAAAGCGAGGCTTGGGCTGGATTAAGACCATGCTCAGCGGATGGCTTACCATTAATTGGTCGTTTACCAAGTTATCAAAATCTAACGATTGCTGCAGGACATGCGATGCTGGGGCTAACGCTTGCTCCTGTAACTGGACAGATAATTGCTGAAATTATTTCTGACCAATATGAAAATAAGTATGCGTCAATTCTACCGACTCGTTTTGATTCTGTGGCGAAATAACTTAAATTTATTAAGAGAGTCGTTATCAGTTAATTCCTACCAGTTTAAAGTTAAATGGAAAAATAAAATTGTCCAAGTTCATTGTTTATCTCCACGGTTTTAGAAGCTCACCTCTCGGTGGAAAAACGCAAATACTAGAAGAAATGTTTCCCCAACATAAAGTAATAGGCTGTGATTACTTTCCTCATAGTCCAGATAAGGCAAGTCAAGAACTCTTAAGTGTGATTAACAAGTTACTTGATGACGGTGTAATTACAAATGATCTCTTCATTGTTGGTACCTCGTTAGGTGGATTTTGGGCGCAATGGGTTAGTGATCGATTTGGGATTAGAGCACTTAGCATTAATCCATCGTTGCATCCAGACGATACGCTTCCGTCTGGGATTTTTTCTGTTTTCGACCAAAGTGGTCGTCAGATTGAAGTAAGCTCTAAAGAGTTAACTCAGTTTATGGACTATAAAGTTGGCGATGAAAGTGAGCATCGTTCAAACTGCACCGTATGGTTGGCCAAAAATGTTGAATTATTAGATAGCAAGGCAACTCAAAATGAGTTGTTTAAGAAATATTCTGTCAGAATGTTTGAAAATGGTGGTCATCGTTTTGAGCAATTTATTGAAATGAAAGAAGATCTCCAATCGTTGATTGAGCAGTAGCGTTTCGGCCCAAATGAGAATAAAGAACTTTAACCAAGGAATTAAACAAGGAACCATGGAGTGAGGCAATTATGAAAATAGCAGTTATTGGCGGCGGTATTAATGGGCTGTGCTCTGCATGGCAGCTAGCGAAAGCTGGACATGAAGTAACACTCTTTGAAGCTGAACAGCTTATGGGAAAAACAAGTACTGCTTCTTCAAAACTCTTACACGGCGGATTAAGATACCTAGAGCATTTTGAATTTCGACTGGTTCGAGAAGCACTCCATGAAAGAAAGTGGTGGCTTGACAAAGTTCCAGCCCTTACAAGACGTTTACCGATTTTATATCCCATTTATAATTCGACTCGTTCCAGATTGAAAATCAAGATCGGATTAATGTTATATGATTTCTTGGCGGGTAAAAAAGGTATTGGTCGCCATCGTTGGTTGACACCTAAACAGGTTAAACGGTGCAGCCCTCATATCAAGCAGAGTCAACTATCTGGAGCCTATCTCTTCTTCGACGGTCAAATGGATGATAGGGCACTCGGCTTATGGGTAGCAAAACAATGCCAAAAATTGGATGTCGTTATTAACGAGCATACACCGGTCATCAATATAGATGACCAGGGCAATTTATGTACCCATAAGCGTCAGTTGAAATTCGATAGAATCATTAATGTAGCCGGTCCTTGGAGCGCCTCTTTACTCAAACAATCTAAAGTGGATTCTAATTATCAACTTGATCTGGTTCGAGGGAGTCATTTATTACTACCATCTATCAGTAAATACGGACATATGTTAGAAGTCCCCAATGAGAAGCGAATAGTATTTGCGTTACCGTTTAAGCGACAAACTTTGTTAGGAACAACGGAAGTAAGGCAGAGCATTGAACAACCGATTAAATGCAGTGATGAAGAGCGAGACTATTTGTTACGCTTATACAATTTCTATTTTGAACCCGATGTATTTAAGGAAGATATTCTAAATCAGTTCTCAGGATTAAGACCGCTTCTATCAAACGGTGATAAAGTCAACGAAGCCAGTCGCGAATACGAAATCTATCAGCAGAATAGTTTGATGAGCGTATTCGGGGGGAAATGGACAACATCTAGAGCGCTTGCAAAAACAGTGGTAGAGAAACTAACTTGATTGCAAGCGTTTACCGAGCCGGATTAAATGAAATCATTATTGTGCGATAGCTGTATTCTTGAAAGTTAGCGCATTACTATAACAACACGTCGATTCTTACTTCTACCATCTTTATTTTTATTACTTGCTTGCGGTGAAAGGGGGCCTAACCCTTGCGCTCCCATCCGAGTACGTTCAATTAGAAAATTACTTGCGAGCACTTCTAGCACCGTATTCGCTCTATCTTTTGATAAGGTCATGTTGAAATCAAAAGCACCCTGCATATCTGTATGACCGACAATGTAAATATTCATTTCAGGACGTGATTTTAACAGCATCGCGACTTGTTCAATGGCTTTATTAGAAGTGTCTTTAATACTTGCCTTATTGGAATCGAAAAATATTCCATTAACGATGACATAGCCATTGGCATCTAATCCCGTTGCCAAAGCACTAGCATCAAGTGACGCCATTCCTTTGTCCATTTGAGTAATTTCAATCACGTGAATGTCTGTAAATTGTTGACCCACAGCAATGGCTACATAAGCGACTTGGTCTGATTTTTCTAGTTTCGCTAACAAATAGCTTCCTACTAGATTTGTGATTGAATTGATTCCACTGACCTTTTGTAATGTTGGACCCGCGTAGTTCTTTGCGCACTCATACTTTCTTTGATCACACTGATAAAGGACTTTAGCTCCGGCATTACTGAGCGCTTGTTTATAGTTTTCGAATATTTCGAAGATGGAGCGCTCTTTTGGGTGCGAATAATATAACTTTGATACCTTTCCTTCTAGTGGCAGGCTTAGTGGGTTTTCTAAAGTCTCGTCCATACCTAAGAATGCGCTGTATCGGTCAAATTCTTGTACGTTCTTGCGCCGAAGAGTGGAACCATCGTAGGGTTTAACTAATACATGGTCTGTCTCAACTTCGACGGCATTGGTTGGTGCGCTGGGCATGCTAAGGCTAAGGGATATTAATCCCAGCGTTGCAATCGAGTAAATAGCTTTTGCAACTTTATTCAATTTTATGCTCCTCAAAATTTAAAACCATTGTATATTTACGTACTGTTATTTGTGAACGCACACTATTAACTTAAAAAAGCTAGAACTAGGTAGCAGTTAACAAAATAAGAGCCCTAGATTGAATTTAGCTTAGGCCCATTAATTGCGAGTATGTCATACAAAGGTGAATACAAGCTTAATCATAGGCTCGAATAGGGTTTTAATCAACAAATACAAAGTGTTAACGATGTTTTATGCGTGAGTTGCACATCTTTTATTTTTAACCGAGGACAATTCCATGCTAAATCGGTAGTATCTGCTTAATTCACTGATATATAAGGACAACTTCTATAATGGACGAGATAGCAAACCGAGTAACACATATTTGCTTGATGGGTGATGACCCGAGCGCCAACATCACTCCATTGGTTGATAGTGATATTGACAGTCAACGGCTAATCATAGCGCACGACAAATCTCAGAAAGTCGCAGCTGAAGCATTAGAAGCTGTCGCTCGTACTCGAGGCCATAGAGTCGATAAGTGGATTTTGCCCTCGTGTCAATCGACTGATGCCATTAAATTGAGTTTTCTCCGTCTATTCGAATTAGAAACTAACTCTGAGATAGAGACCCAGAAAAAATCGATTGGTCAAGAGAGAAGTTCTGAAGTTTGGCTCAATGCAAGTAACGGTAATCGACAACAAGTTCTCTCTGCATATGAAATCGCAAGAAGCTATAGAGTTCCGATTTTTATTGTTGAACCTAATCAGGATGAGCTGTGTTGGATTTATCCAGAGCAGAGAGCCTCAGTTGCTATTAAAGACAAAATTAAGCTCCACGAGTTTTTTACTGTTAACAGCTGTAGGCTTGTTTCGCAAAAGAACAAACAAGGAATTCCTAAAAATCTAAGAGCTTTGGGAAAGCGATGGTTAGATAAAGCGGCTAAGATTGGTTCCGGTTTGACTAAACTCAATTATCTTGGATTTATGGCTAAGGCACCGGAATATACATCTGTTATGGATAAGGCAATGCTACTTGATCATTCTTTGCAATGGTTACTAGATGATTTGCAAAGCAATGATCTGATAGAAATCCACGGTAAAAAAATTAAATTTAGAGACTCAAACATATTATTTTTTTGTACTGGTGGTTGGCTTGAAGAAATAACTTATGGATTTGTCCGTGGATTAGCTGGCAATCATCGATCGATTCAAGATAATGGTCATAGCGTTGAAGTTGAAAGAGCTGTGAAGGGCAAGACTGTATTAAATGAGCTAGACGTAGTGGCTTTAGTCAACAATAGACTGTTTG
Source organism: Kangiellaceae bacterium (assembly GCA_019090895.1). GTDB lineage: Bacteria > Pseudomonadota > Gammaproteobacteria > Enterobacterales > Kangiellaceae. The sequence goes on along the minus strand of JAHRVB010000177.1, from coordinate 20,963 downwards.
TCATTGAATGTAAAACTAAGCGTTTCACAAAAGGAGACGGCAATAATACGCTCTATAAGCTCGATTCTATCGCAGAGAGATTAGGCGGTATCAAGGCGAACGCTGCATTGGTGACATTTTTTCCTATCAGTGCTGCCGAGTCTCGACGGGCTAGAGAATTAAACATTGAAATAATTGGTTCCGATGATTTACCTCAGTTAGAGAACAGACTTGCACATTGGTTAGTTCAATAGAATTTTAGGCGAAAGTAGATTCGTTTAACGGGGTAAATTCCATTAATTCGGCTCAAGAAAACTCAATATTTAGTCGTTTAGATATTTTTTCACATTTAGAAGGTGAATTCTTATCGATACGGTTAAACAAGGCATCATCAATTCTCTGTTATTTTTCGATCAATAAGCTTTTAGCACAGGATTGTTTGAAAGCGGTGTCTAGGTGTATTTGACGAGCAGCGTAGAGTTTATCTGTAATGTAAATATGCTTATGAGCTGAAGGTGGCGTCTGACCACAATACAGATTAGGTCCTCCCATTGCTGCTTGTATAAAAGCAACCTGTTGTCTTTCTATGTGTTCTTGCGGGATTTCTTCGAAGTAGAGGTTTAACCAATCATCTTTATAGATTCCATCATAGAGATGTTTACTAATCGTTTTGAGCATTTCAGTGCGCCCCATAAGTTCGAAATCATGTCTCTTATCGAGTTTCATCATTTTGGCACTTATCCTGAGAGCGCCTAGTCGTAGTCCAAATTAAGTTTAGTCAATATATAAAGTCTGGACAATATTCTTTAAAAGAGGTTTCTAAAATTCGCAAAGTGTCGCTTTTCTACAACGATTGAAAATCTCAATTGTGGCGGAAATAGGCCAAAATCAAGATCAAACCAGTATTTTGCATGTGGGACTATTCTTTGGCTGTGTAAATAGTGATAAAGTGCAGTCCTAGTTGATATCTCAAGTTATCTCAGCATCAAAAAGCAGAGAAATAAGGTATCTGACAGTACTAATGGTTAGAATTATGGGAGTAAAGATGGAGAAGTTTCAGGTCTCTGGTGGGTATAAATTAAATGGTAGCGTACGCATCTCAGGTGCGAAAAACGCAGCATTACCGATCATCATGGCAACCTTGCTTGGAGATGGAAGCAGCTCGATAAGTAATGTTCCGGAACTTGATGATGTGGCCACGTCTTTTGAGTTGCTGCGGCAGTTTGGTGCAAAATTAACTTTTGAAAACGACAAACCAATAAATTGTGATACGTCTAAGCTCACCAATCATAAAGCTCCTTACGAACTAGTCAAAACAATGCGAGCGTCAATACTTGTTTTAGGTCCTTTGTTGGCTCGGCTTGGTAAAGCGGACGTTTCACTGCCTGGGGGTTGTGCGATAGGGTCAAGACCTGTTGATTTACATATAAAAGGAATGAAAGCGTTGGGGGCAGAAATAGAAGTCACTGACGGCTACATCAGAGCTCGAGCTGTAAATGGCTTAATTGGCGCAAAGATATTTATGGATATGGTTAGCGTAGGGGCCACTGAAAATATATTAATGGCGGCTACACTCGCAAAAGGAATCACTACTATTGAAAATGCTGCAAGAGAGCCTGAAATAGTTGATTTGGCTAAGTGCCTTATTTCTATGGGGGCGAAAATAGCAGGTGCTGGTACCGATGTTATTACCATTCACGGGGTCGATAAATTAACGGGAGCAAATCATAGAGTTCAGCCTGACCGTATTGAAACAGGTACCTACCTTGTCGCGGGAGCAATTACATGTGGCAGAGTCCGAGTAGAAGACACGGATCCGAGTTTACTCGAATCAGTGATAGCTAAACTAATTGAAGCCGGAGCGACTATTACTTCTGGAACGGATTGGATAGAACTCGATATGCACGGTAGACGTCCCAAAGCGGTAAATATTAAAACAGCACCTTTCCCAGGATTTCCGACCGATATGCAAGCCCAATTTACTGCTCTCAATATAGTGGCTGAAGGAACTGGTCTTATAATCGAAAAGATATTCGAGAACCGATTTATGCACGTCAATGAAATGTTAAGGATGGGAGCCGATATTTCAGTTGAAGGCAATACTGCGATTTGTACCGGTGTTGAAAAACTATCCAGCGCTCAGGTAATGGCGACGGATCTAAGAGCCTCCGCAAGCTTGGTACTAGCAGCACTTGTCGCGGATGGAAATACACTGATCGACCGCATTTATCATATTGACCGTGGTTATGATCGTATCGAAGAAAAACTTCATTTATTAGGTGCAAAGGTTAAGCGAATAACTGCGTGACCCACTAGTTTGCTTCGGACACCTTCACTTCAAAATAGTTACAGGCTTGCTCAGCCAAGAATAAATTAGTACTGAAATGAAATAAACACTGATTATTTATTCTTTATATTGTAGTATCCTTTAGAATCGTATAATGACATTCTATTTTTCATGGCCCTGAATTCGACTTTAATTTGCCGTTGTTCATTTTTTCTGTTCTCTATTATTCTTACGAGTTGTATACCTATGACTACCAATAAAACAGACATGAGCACAAATCTATACCCTAGCTTGGATATCGAATTAAATGCGTTCGAGCGACAAGTTGCTCAGAGAATGATGATCAGCGTTCGATATTTTTGTGAACAAGGATTAAATGGTAAAAAATACTGTTTAGAGCCTGTAACAAAATTACCCTCAGCGATAGCTGATTTAATAGAAAGTACAGATTTGGGCGGAGTCGTTCTGTTTGCAGAAAATATTTCAGACCATTCCCAAGTGATTAAATTAACGAGTGACCTGCAATCTGCTGCACTTAAATCTCAAAGCCAAAAACCGTTGTTTATCGGCATCGATCAAGAAGGTGGGCGAGTGGTGCGCTTAAATCGCGAAAGTTCAACCGCATTTAGCGGAAATATGGCTATCGGGGCAACCTATCCTGAAAAGGGCGTTCATCACGCACAACAGGTGGGAAGAGTTATTGGCAACGAACTTAATGCGTTGGGTATTAATCTTAACTTTTCCCCAGACGTTGATGTGAATAACAACCCTGATAATCCGGTGATTAATGTACGTTCCTTCGGCGAAAAGCCAGAAGTTGTCTCTGAGCTTGGAATTGCGATGATGGACGCATTCCAAAAGGAAAAAGTAATTGCCACACTGAAGCATTTCCCTGGTCATGGGAATACTAGTATTGATAGCCATACTGGGCTGCCAATCGTAGGCTATGACGCTGAAACTATTTACAAAACCGATTTGTTGCCATTCAAACACGCGATAGAGCAATCTAATCCCGGAATGGTGATGACAGCACACATTCAATATCCGAATTTAGACGATACAGAAATCGATACGATTAACGGAGAGCGAATTGTTTTACCTGCAACTTTGTCTAAAGAGGTTTTAACGAACTTATTAAAAGACAAAATGAAATTTAAAGGTGTAGTGATAACCGACGCGCTTAATATGGCAGGTATTTCACATCATTTTAATTTGGAAGATGCAACGGCTATCTCATTATTAGCTGGAGCCGATGTTGCTCTTATGCCATTTCGAATTAGAGTGCATCAGGACGTCAACCGGTTCAAACATTTTATAAAAGCTGTCGCCGAAAAAATGTTAAAAGACGACTTTGTTTACTCGCAAATGGAAGATTCGTTAAAACGAATCAATGCATTAAAAAATGAATATGCGCTAACTGCTCAAGCGAAAGAATTAGCTGACCAAGATAATTTTACTGTTAGAGTCGAGAACGCAGAAATGCGTCTTGCGAGTCAGTCACATCGAGATATTCAGAAGCAACTGGCGTTTGATTCGGTCACTCTGATAAAACGACATCCTATTTATTTTCCGATTTCAGAAAATACAGGTCGATCTATTCATGTTGTGGTTCAAGACTCTCAGCAACGAGAAGTCGTAGAAAGAGCGATGAAATATTATTGGACGACTACTAATACTGAAAAACTAAAACTAACTTTTACCTTATTAGCGGAATATCGCCAGGGCGTGGTTGAGCAAGAAATCACTGATTCTGCGGCTGTTATTTTGTTTTACAGTGAACGGCGAGAGTCCGCTGTTGTGAAAGGCGAGTTCGATGACTACGAACAAGAAACTAAGTCTCAAATTGGAACTGAAGAGAAACGTCTCGATGCATTGATTCACTGTTTAGAATTCGCTAAATCTGCACTAAAACCGACTTTGGTGGCGGGAATGCAATCACCTTACGAAATGCGAAAATTCCTCGAATTAGCTGACTCAATTGTCGTCGCATATGATGCGAGTATCTACCAAGATGTGTCAACAAATAGATATACGGGAGTAACTTATGATGCCGTTGTTGCAACCATATTGGGTGCGGAAATCGCTCGAGGACAATTGCCTGTGTTACTACAGAACAACACGAGTAAGAAAAGTATAGTAGGCTCCAAATAAACTAAGTTGCAATAGTTCAAGTAAATATAAACTTAGAATGAATTCATTTTACCAGACAATAATAAAAGAGAATATTTGATGCAAGCAGAACTAACGTTTTTGGATTGGAGTGTCTTTGCAGGGTATTTTGTGATTCTGGCAATCACAGGTTGGTATTTTAGTCGTCAAAAAGTGTCGTCTACCAATGACTTTTTTCTAGGAGGAAAGTCAATGCCGGTTTGGCTTGTTGCTATTTCAGTGCTGGCTACATCCCAATCAGCAGCTACTTTTCTTGGTGGGCCAGACCAAGGCTATCGGGCTGACTTGAGTTACCTTGCGACCAATATAGGAACGGTTCTAGCCGCTGTTTTTGTCGCTAAATTGATGATACCAAAATTCTATCAGTTCAAAGTGACAACTGTTTATGAATTGTTAGAGTATCGCTTTGGAAATAAGGCAAAAAAACATGCCGGATTAATGTATTTGTTTGGTCGAGTTTTTGCAAGTGGCGCTCGGTTATATATGGCAGCCATCGCCGTTGCGATGATCCTTTTTGGCAATATAGAAGCAAGTAATGTTGTAGCATCTGTATTATTATTGGCGGCAGTTGGTCTAGTTTATTCATTTGTTGGCGGTATTCGAACGGTAATATACAGCGATGCAATTCAATGTGCAGTCTATGTCGGCGCAGCTATTGCCGTAATCATCTATTTAGTATCTCTCATCCCTGCTGATATCGATCAAATAATTAACGCTATCGATGCTCCGCTAGATGGCAGCCGTTCAAAATTTACACTGCTGAATTTCGACTTAGATTTTTCTTCCGAGGGCGTTTTTACCGTGTGGGCATCCATGACTGGATTCTTATTGTTGGGTATCGCGTCTTTTGGAATGGACCAAGATATGACCCAACGAGTACTAACCTGTAAGAATTCAGCAGAGAGTGCAAAAGCGATGTTGTGGTCAGTGGTACTAGTGCTTCCTGTAGTTCTCGTATTCGTTTCTATCGGCTTATTGCTCTATGTGTTCTATCAACGACCTGACTTAATGGGGATGCAACAAGCGGGGGAAGTGGCGCAATCGTTTGATGGAGAGAAAATCACGATTTTTATGACTTTTGTATTGAATGAAATGCCTTCAGGTTTACGTGGATTAGTCACTGTTGGGATTGTTGCGGCAGCACTCTCGACGCTTAACTCGGGATTGAATTCTATGTCTTCAGTTGTTATACAAGATATGTATCGACCTTGGGCCGAGAAACGCAACAAAGACAAATCTGAAAAGCATTTTGTTAATGCAGGCAGGATTGGAATGTTAGTAGCAGCTTTAGCATTATCAGCAATGGCTATATTAAGTTTCTATTGGCAACGTTATACAGACACACCGTTGTTAGCATTTGCACTGAGTGTTATGGTCTTTTCCTACAGTGGTTTATTAGGTGTTTATTTTAATGCTCTGTTTACTAAACGTGGTAATTCAACTAGCGTGTTGCTCGCTTTAATTGGCGGATTTATGGCTACCTTATTTTTTCAAGGTTATATTCAAGACCAACTTAATATCAGCTGGTTAAAGTTTGATTTAGCATTTCCCTATCAACTATGTGTTGCTAGCTTGTTTTCATTTTTGATTTGTTTTAGTGGCAAACCAGCCACTGAAAGTCAATTAGCAATATAAAATATAGAGATTCAGAATGTGTGAGTTCGTAATAGGAATCGATGCTGGAGGCAGTAAGACGATAGCTGCCATACGAAACCTCCACACCGGTGAGATTTTCGAACGGTTGTTCGGTCCAGCTTCGTTATCTCACGACCTCGAAAAAGCGTGCCAACGTATAAAAAAAATAGCTGACGAATTAATGTTGGAGTTCTCAGTTAAAGCTTCTCAATGTGTCATTGTTTGTGGCGCGGCAGGTGCTGGTTGCAAAGAAAATTCAGCACGACTATCGAGGGTTCTTGGCGAGGGTTTTTTCGCTAAAAAGGTAACCACCGACGCTCAGACGTCTTTGTTCGGAGCTGGACTGGGGGAACCAATCATTGTTGTTGCAATAGGCACCGGAAGTGTCGCAATGATGCTGGACAAAAGTGGCAGAGAAATGATGAAGGGCGGTTGGGGATTTATCGCTGGAGATTTAGGCAGTGGAGCAGAAATCGGTCGTCAATTAGTTTCAAGAACTTTGGTTGAATTTGATGCCACTCGCGAATTGGGTCGTAAGCTAAGAATATCAGATCTTATTGTTAATAAAGTATTAGACGTCATAGGTCACGAAAGACAACATATTCTTGACTGGCTAAAAAGTGCAAATGCAACGCGTTATGCCGAATTAGCGCCTATAGTATTCGAATGTCTACCAACGAGTAAAATAGCGAATCAAATTGTCGTTCAGGCCGCCGCGGATATTAAGGAGTTAGTCGAATCTTTTGAGCAAGAAAAAGATCTACCAGTAGCTTTGATTGGCGGGTTAGGTGAAAAAATAAAACCCTTTATAACTGCAGAAATTAACAATAGACTCATTGAAGAAAAAGGCAGTGCACTAGATGGTGCGCTGTTGTTGGCGGAACAATTGTTAGCGGAACGAATTTTGGCTGAAAAATTATTATCTGAACAAGAAACTAAATTAACCAGAAGTAAAGAGAACAAAAATGTCTAATAGTGAATTGATTGAAACCTTAACTCAGCTTATTTCTGAGTCTCAAAATCAAGATACTCTTGATTTGGATACCTTAAGTAGTCTAGATATTGCAACTAAGTTGAATCAACAGGATTTTCTGGTACCGAAAGCTGTCAGCGTTATTCTTCCAGAAATAGCGAAGGCGATCGATTCGGTCGTTGAGGTTCTATCTGTTGGTGGCCGTTTAGTCTACCTAGGTGCTGGAACTAGCGGACGGTTAGGGATTTTAGACGCCGTTGAATGTGTTCCAACGTTTAGCGTGCCTGAAGGTTTGGTAGTCGGATTACTAGCGGGGGGGAATTCGGCAATGTTTAAAGCAAAAGAAGGAATCGAAGATAAGCAATCAGAAGGCGTCAAGGATTTACAATCGATCGATTTCAACTCTTCGGATATCTTAGTTGGTATTGCTGCAAGTGGTAGGACTCCTTATGTGATAGGCGGGTTAAAATATGCTCAAGAATTAGGGGCCAAGACCATTGCAATTAGTAGTAACCCCAATGCCGTCATTGCCGACATGGTTGATATTTCTTTATTACCTGTAGTAGGGCCTGAACCTATTGCTGGTTCTACCCGAATGAAATCTGGAACTGTTCAAAAATTGATTCTAAATATGATTTCGACGGCTAGCATGGTTCGACTCGGCAAAGTTTATAAAAATCTAATGGTGGATGTAAAAGCAAGCAATGAAAAATTGTATGCCAGAGGAATCCGATTAGTCATGGAGTTAACCAGTGTTGATCAAGATACAGCAGAGAAGACGCTCAAATTGGCAGATATGAAAGTTAAGCTTGCTGTAATGATGTTGCTGGCAGATGTTGATGCTATTGATGGCGAAAATTTATTGTCAAAATCTGACGGGTTCTTACGAAAAGCACTACAGACTAAAAATAGTTAGGTGGTAGGAAACAATGCTGATATCTATGTTTAAATCTTATAGCAATAGAGCGGTAGTCCGCATTTTCGTATTGACTAGTTTGCTAAGCGCACCAGTTTGCTTTAGCTCAAGTATAGAGTTCGAAAATCAGCAAAAGAATCCAATCGAATTAAAAGTAGGCGCTGAGAGAATAGCAAGCTACCTTTCTATAATCAAAGATAAGAGATTAGGTGTTGTGGTAAATCAAACATCAATGGTTGGTTCCCAGCATCTGGTTGATCTTTTAATCGAAAAGGAAATGCGTATCTCTCGAGTATTCGCACCAGAGCACGGTTTTCGAGGCGATAAAGGTGCAGGCGAGATAATAGATTCTAAGGTCGATAAAACGACAGGTTTGGAAATAGTTTCGCTTTACGGGGAAAATAAACAACCGCAACCAGACCAACTAAAAGACATTGACTTGCTAGTTTTTGATATCCAGGATGTTGGTGTACGGTATTACACTTATATCAGTACAATGCACTTGCTTATGGAGTCATGTGCAAAAGAAAATAAACCACTACTAATTCTAGACAGACCAAATCCAAACGGTGATTATATCGATGGCCCTGTTTTAGAATCTCGTTTCCGGAGTTTCGTCGGTATGCATGAAATACCGTTGGTTCACGGATTAACAGTAGGTGAGTTAGCTAACATGATTAATGGAGAAGGCTGGTTAAAGAGTGGAAAACGGTGTGACTTGAAAATCATAAAAGTCGCCAACTATGATCATGCTACCCAGTATTATTTGCCTGTAAAACCATCTCCAAACCTACCTAATCATCAATCTATCCGGTTGTATCCTAGTCTAGGGTTTTTCGAAGCGACACCGGTTAGTGTTGGTAGAGGCACGGACTGGCCGTTTCAAGTCTTAGGGTATCCTAATTCAGCGATGGGAGAGTTCGAATTTAAAACACGTGCCATTACAGGAAGTTGGAAAGACCTCAATCACACTGGAGAGAAACTGTTCGGAATGAAGTTGGAGTCCAAGAACAATAGAGGGATCAATTTAGACTACATTGTAAATTGGAAAGCTAAGTTCGATCTGTTAGATATGGAAATAATAAGCAGACCTTTCTTTCTAAATAAACTGGCTGGTAGTGAGCAGTTTGCGCAGATGTTACAGAACAAAGAAAGTGCAATTGATATTAAAAGAGCCTGGGCCGATGATTTGGTTTCCTATCAAAAACTTCGTAAACAATATCTACTCTATCCAGATCATCCCGATATACTTCGATATGTGGTCCCTCGTTAACTCATTTAATTGGTTTTTCGAATATTTTATTCCAATTGAGTTATCATTAGCCGGTACAGATAAGAATAAGAATCTACCAGCAAAGGCATTCCATGAGCTGTTTACTTAAAATCCGATCGATTAGAGACGAAATGTCAGTTAACGAAAAGAAGTTAGCTGACTATATTTTGTCCAACTCTGCCTTGTTGCGAGATTATTCTTCTCAGCAATTAGCTAGCGCTGTGGGAGTGAGCCAGTCGAGTGTAGTCAAGTTTTGCCAAAAGTTGGGCTACAAAGGTTATCCCGATATTAAGTTGGCGATCAATGAAGCCGTGGCACGAGATCCCAATCATTCTGGTAAGAATACCAGTAAACGATTTTCTGATTCAGACTTGAACAATGTGTCTGATCGAATACTTAAAAATAAACTAGATGCAATTGCTGCGACGATTGAGTTGAATGAAGAGTCTTCATTCAAGGCGGCGATAGCAGCAATTAAGAATGCTGAGAAAATTCAAATATTTGGTGTAGGAGTGTCTCGGTTTGTCGCCGAACATTTGGCTATCAGATTATTAAACAGTGACAAGTTGGCATTTGCGCTAAATGATTCAGCTTATCAAAAGCAATTCTTAAGTCGATTAGAAAAAGGCGATTTACTCATTTTATTATCAGCTATTGAAGAGTTGAAAATTAACCCTGTACTGATAAACGAAATGAGAGAACGTAATGTTAAAATAATCCATATCGGACGTTATTCTGCTAATTCACCACATCATTTAGCTGATATTACCCTTTCTACTATTTCAGCACAGGAATCGTCGGAAAAACATGACTTTGCTAAACGGGCAGCACAACAGCATATCGTTGATATACTGTTAGCAATGTCAGTTAACGAAGGGCTATCTGATTAAACTAAATGCCTATTTTTTTTAATTTAGACGTATAGACCGTTTGACTGCACGGCCTTATCAAGTATTTTTTTAAACTTTAAACTTTAAACTTTAAACTTTAAACTCAAATATCCAACATCTTCAGACCTTTAATTTTCTTAATACCTAATCCTGGCGCATCGCTAATGGTTATCTCCGCATTATTAAAGTTGACACCACTTACTACTGGATCGTATTTGCAAAGAGAAGGACCGTCGAGATCAATTTTGCTAATAGTGCTTGATTTAGATACTGCAAGATGAACTGCTGCAGCGACACTAATACTGGATTCGAGCATACAACCGATCATACATTCAATATCATAGGTAGCTGCGATATCGGCAATTTTTATCGCATTAGAAATGCCGCCCGTTTTCATCAATTTAATATTGATAATATCAGCCGCTCTCATCTTAATTAATTCAATCACTTCTCTTGGTCCAAAGGTGCTTTCATCGGCCATTATCGGTGAGTGTACACGCTCGGTAATATATTTCATTCCCTCTAGGTCATCGGCACGAACTGGTTGTTCAACTAGTTCAAGTATCACACCGGAGTCTTCAAGGTTTCTTATGGCATAAACCGCTTCTTTTGCGGTCCAACCTTGGTTTGCATCGAGTCTTAAAATAGCACTGTCTTTAACTGCAGCATATATGGCTTTAGTTCTCTCTATATCCAAACCAATATCTTTGCCGACTTTTATTTTTAGTGTTTCAAATCCAAGAGCTACCGCTTTTCGAGAGTCTTCAACCATTTTGTCGATATAGTCAACACTGATGGTTATATCCGTTTCTAGGGATGGCTCACCTCCGCCTAATATTTTATAAAGCGGAGCATCATACAATTGTGCAAACAGGTCGTAGATTGCAATTTCAATCGCAGCCTTAGCACTGTAGTTTTTAACGATAGAAGATTGAATGATATGAGTTAACTCATTCAAATTACTAATATCTTTGCCAATCAATGCTGGTTTTATAACAACATTAATTGCTTCAATAATGGAGCCGTGAGTATCACCGGTAATTGCTGCTGTTGCAGGTGCTTCCCCGTAACCGACGTGACCACTATCAGTTTCGACGATGATGATAACATCGTCAATTTCATTAACCGTTCTAAGCGCAGTTTTAAAAGGTGTCTTTAACGGCACCGTAAGCATTGCGAATTTAATATCAGTAATTTTCATTTAAGCTTCCGTTACTTTATTTTTTTTAAATTATAGATGCGATCAAGATAAGTGGTCTCTTGATTCAGCTGAAGTGGTAATAGCGGTGTGACAGAAACGCCATTAAGGCTACTCTTATAGTACTCGCCATTATTCTTAAAATAACTCATACCAGAAACGTCATGAATTATGTATGGTTTATTATTTTCTTGACCCAAATAGATCATCACGTGACCGGGGATATAAAGCAGATCACCTACGTCGAGTTTGTTAATTTCAGCAAGCTTTTCATTATTAGATGCAGACTTAGAAAATCGAATATTTTGTCCCTGGCTGCTCTTGCCTTGTTGACCTGAATTACGCGGCATAAGAATGCCAAAACTCTTGTATATTTCACCGACAAAACCGGTGCAATCTCTAGCGTTGAATGAATGCCCCCAACCGTATCGTTCACCAAGAAACTTAAAAGATTGTTGGATAATATTTTCTTGATTAAACGGTAAATAACCGATATTGACATCTTTGGATTTAGGGATAAGCGCTGCTTTGAATTCTAGCTTACTGTCTTTGCCTCTGACTGGTAGATTAATGACATGACTTGCATAGGTATTTTGCCCACCTATTGTCGATGGCTTATCTTTGTTTGCAACAAGTGGAATTCGAATACCCATGTCTAGTTGGACTTCTGAAATAGCAGGGGTGTACGGATTAAACGTTGTATTAATTTTGTCGCCGGTAATTACGAGGAAGGGGGCCGATTCTTTGTAGTCGAATATTTCGTTTCGAGAGCCTACGGCAATATCCTCTTTTTTAACCCAAGCGCTGTAGTTATATGAAGATACAAATAACCAGTTGTTGTCCAAGCTTTGATGATAAATGGCAACAACTTGGGTTGGGAAAAGTGCCGTTTCTTGAAAACGATCTAAATTAAAACTTGAAGCCGTCTTAAATACACTATCGGTTGTCGGAAACGTACGCATGTTTGTGCGTCTTACGACCATCCCCATATCAATATTCTTTGACGGTGTTAAAGATAGAATGTTTAGTGCTTTTACATATTCAGCGTAATTATCTTTCTTTACTTCACGCCCATCGGAATAGTATCGAGCTGTCTTTGGTATTTGGCTAATGGCGTTTATTTTATCGATTAGTTCTTTTTTATTAATGGTTTCTGGTGTTCTGCTTAATTCATTCATAAAAGAGTGTTGACTAAACAAATCTCTGTTTAGCTGTTCAATTTCCCGACTCGATAACATACTTGCTTGGGAGTTGGTTGTTTTATCCTGCCAATAGTCTGGATAGAGCATTTTTTCTTTGATTCCTTCTACATCGCTTATTGTGGAATAATTACCTTGCAATGCTGCTTTAGGCTCCGATTGGCAAAACTGATTAAAACAGCTTAATCCAATTGCTACAGCTAATAACGGGCTAAATTTGAGTGTTGCTTGAATCATTCGAATTGTATGTTTCCACAGTAGTCTGAAATTGTATTCTAATGGACTGAAATAGCATTGACCTATGCAATAAGCTATTTACAAATAGTACTTCCATTAATAATATTACCCATTGGATAAAACATCATTTTGATGCAATTTGGCTCAGAAATCCTTTTTTTAGTAAATAAATGCACTTTTTTGCTTGAAAGGAATAATAAATTATTTACAAATGCTTTTAAAGTGTTATTTTATTCCATGACGGATGATGATGAGATTTTCATCGTTGTTTTGTGCCGATAGATTTTGCTAGTGAAGCAATCTATAAGTAAAAAGAATTAAATGTTGCACACGTAAGCCTAACTTAAAAAATTAACAATCGAGCTTTGACAGATATAACCAAAGGGGAATCAAAAATGAAGAAACTCAAATTTGAGCGGAAACTGCTCTCTCGAGCGACTCAGAAAGCGTTATCCGTACCAATTAAGACATTATCAGCTGTATTAGTCACTGGAATGCTAATGAGCACACCAGCGTCTGCAGCTCAAACAGGTGCTATTAAAGGTAAAGTAAGTGCAGAAGCGTCTGCCATGACTGGCATGACAGTTACTGCAACAAGTAACATTATGCCGAGACCTCGTACTGCGGTTGTAAAAGCCGATGGTAGTTACAATCTACCTTTGCTACTTCCAGGTGACTACGAACTTACTTTTAAGTCTGCCAGCGGCGCTGTAAAGACTTTTAGTGTTCAGGTTTTATTAGACCAAACTGCAAATGTTAGTTTTGTTTTAGGTTCTGATTCTGTGTCAGATTCGAATTTATTAGTTATTACTGGAAGCGCTGTTGTTAGAGAGGGTGATTCGGGTATATCTACTTCTTTTGGTGAAGATGTAATAAAAGCTGTTCCTATAGGGCAAAATTACAGAGATATGCTTAAGTTGGTTCCTGGTGTTGCTTACTCAGAACTAGGTACTCTAGGCCCTAATGCGGGTGGTTCTGGTCGAGATAATAAATACGGGTTTGATGGTGTCGATGTTTCTTTACCTATGTTTGGAAACCTTTCCGCTGAACCTTCTACTCACGATATCGCTCAAGTCTCAATAGATAAAGGTGCAGCAAAGGCTATCGGATTCAATCGTTCTGGTGGATTTGCCATTAACACGATTTCTAAATCTGGAACCAATGAGTTTCATGGTAATGTTGAATACAAGCTACAAAACAAGAATTTTGTTGCGGACAGAGATAATGCAGACAGCACTGAATACACGCTAGATAAAACTTGGCTTACTACCAGTTTAAGCGGTCCAATCATTGAAGATAAATTATTCTTTTATGGTTCCTATCATCGCCCTGAAGTCGATCGAGTTAATAAAGAAACTGCCTACGGTCCTGCAAAAGATTACGAGAGTGTAAGAAATGAGTATTTTGGAAAGCTAACTTATGCACCCATTGATGATGCTTTATTAAACATCAGTTATAGAACCTCTGATAGAACAGGGCGAGGACAGTCAGTTGGCGGATTAGACGCAGATTCTACTTCAGTAAGTAGTGATGCTAGACAGGACATTTTCACACTGGATGGTTCTTATATCATTAGTGACTACACCTCTGTTAGTTTTCAATACAGTCAATTCGATTACGAAACTGATAGTAGTCCGGATACCTTGCTTTCTGCTGTTCCGTCTGTTGGTGCGGCTTTAGATTTGGGCAATTTAGATCAACTAGGAGCGTTTAACGTACCTAGCAGCGGAAACTTTGACCCAGTTGGAGCTCAAGTCCTTATCGATCAATACGGTTATATTGGTGATGATGGTCTTCGCCACGGTGGAGGACAAATAGGAGCTGGTTCGACTATCAACAACCAGAACTTTTATCGCGATGGATTCGAAATGGCACTTGACCACGAAGTAGATTTTGGTGAGTCAACACATCGATTGCATTTTGGTTTTAGTTGGAAAGAAGGCGAAGAAGTACTAAGTCGATTATCAAATGGTTGGGGAAGTATTAGCTACTTTGGAGGCGAAGAGTTGGCATCGGATGGTGTAACTCCAATCTACTACAGAGCGATAACTCAACAAATGAGCTTACAAGATGGCTCTGGTGCAACAGTACCTGGTATTACTTCTGGTACGGAGTCATACAACTTTGAAATCAACGACACGATTGAACACGGTGATTTCATTTACAATGTCGGTATTTTGGTCAGCCATGATGTTTTGTATGGTCAAGGTCTTAAAGAAAACTCCGATAATGTTTCAGGCTACGAATTAGCACCGGGTAATAAATACAAAATGTACTCCGTTAATTGGAAAGATATGATCCAACCTAGATTAGGAGTTACTTGGGTTTATGACGAGCAAGATACGCTTTTCGCTAATTTCGCAAGTTACAATCCTGAGGCGAGTTCACTTGCAAGAGCTGCTTCTTGGGCAAGAAATACACGTTCAGCACTAAATGTTGATTTCGACCAAAATGGTAATTATATAGAGTCTGAACCACGAGATGGTTCTTCGGGTAAATTCTTTCAAGAAGGAATCAAACCAAGAAGAATTGATGAGTTGACTCTTGGTTTCACGAAAGCTGTCACTGATGAACTCTATATCAGAACTCATATACGCCGCAGAGAAGGTTCTCATTTTTGGGAAGATACCTGGAATGGTTCTAGAAACTATGGAGAGTACGGACCATTTGGTGGTGTTCCAGAACATTTGCAAGACGCAGGAGACTACATTCCAGAATTGCAATCCTATCGCGACGAAGTGGGTGGTTCTAGTTATGTAATCGCAGAGTTAGATGATGGTTATACATCGTACAATGAACTTGCCATCGAAGCAGAATGGAAGGGTGATAGAACCTATTTAAACGCTTCATATACTTGGAGTCATTATTACGGTAACTTTGATCAAGATAATGTAAGCGGAAGCAATGATGCGAATCTATTCATTGGTTCATCCAACTTAGCAGACGGTCGTGGTCGACAATTGTGGGACGGAAAAGAAGGTAAATTGTTCGGTGATAAACCGCATGTGTTCAAGGCTTTTGGTTATTACACTACCGATTGGCAAGCTAATGTCGGTGCATACTTAGTTTATCAATCAGGAGATGTATGGGAGGCTTGGGACGGTTCTGTTTATGGCTATAGTAGTTCAACTATTCGAAATGCAGAGACTGCTGGTCGTAGAAGAGGGCCAAGTCATTGGCAATTAGATCTCAACTATACTCAAGACTTCGAACTTTCAGAAGACTATACGCTTGAATTTAGAGCCGACTTGTTCAACATCTTTGATAATCAGACAGGCTACAATCTAGACCCCTATGTTGATAACGAAACTTTTGGTAAGCCCCGAGCGCAATACAATCCTCGTCGTTTCCAATTGTCGGTTAACTTAGTTTTCTAAATCAAAACAGTTGTTGCTCAATCCAGTTTAACGGATTGGGCGATGTTTTTATTTTAGAATAAAACAATAGAAATTGTACCAAAGTTTAGGAAGGTGATTGCTAGGCAATTCGAGCGAATGGCTTAGTATTGATTTTCCCATCCCCCAAACTTCGAGAGATAGATTTAATTTCCACTATTGAATGAAGTTTTTCAAACCGAGTGAATGTTGTGTTTGGTTAGCCCCGTTAGGGGCTTTTTTTTGAGCGAAAAACATTGATAAAAAATAACAAAAACTTTACTTTAAGAAGCTATACGACTATCGCTTCGATTTTTTTACTGATGAATTGTTCTGCACAATCGAACGATTCGGATTCGCATAGTGAAGGTGGATTTCAGGAGTTGGTAATGGATAGCAATGCGTTAATTCCCGCGAATTTAGAAAATAAATTTGTTAGTTGTCCTGTTAGTACTAAAAACGAAAATGCAGAGTACTTTTCGTCTACTGATGTTAATTACCAACTCAAAGGATGGGAAGATAAAGTGTCCCACGATTGGAAGTTTTTCGACTCATCTAAAGAGGACGGAAAAGTTATAGTTATCGATTTCAATCAAACGAAAAATGGATTGGAGTACCGTTATGTGGCCAACGATGAAACTCATGACGAATTGTTTGAACCATGGAGCTCTTCCAAGGTTATGGCGATCTCAGCGGCCATGGCGAATGCTAGAAAACTGGGTTTGGACAACCCATCTAGAGTGGGTGATATTCACATTTCGGACTTGATTACGAGTGTACATGCCTATTCAGATTTCGGAAAATCAAAATCTAGCTCCAATTCTATTGCTACGTATTTTGTCGATATGGTTGGGCGTGATGAGTTAACGAGTTATTTTCATAAAGGTTGGTTAAGACTTGCGAATCCTGAAATTAAATTTCGTGGTGGCTATGGTGAAAAACCATTTATACCAAGTTCTAAGTATTGGCATTCAGAAAGTATAGATGAGAGTGTCGTCGTAGAAGGTTACGACCAGAATAATATTGATCCGGGTGGATTGAGTTATCGATGCGAGTCATGCGGCTTAACTGGAAATAAATCGATGACTACCTTGGCTTCAGCTGAATGGCTTAAGCGATTGGCAAGTCACGAAAGAGATCAATTGACTCGCCATCCGTATTTAGAAATAGCAGACATAGAGAAGCTATTTTATGGTACTGGTCATTCGGATAATGATGCAACCATAGGCGGTATGAGTCGGGGTATTAGTCAATTATTGCCGCTGGCTTTAGCGAATGCGATGAATCAACAAACAGTTTCTAACCCTAAAGCGATTCTTGATGATGCTACAAACGGGCAATGGCGAGTCTGGCAAAAAATAGGTTGGGGTCCCAGTGAGACTAGAAACGCGGGTGAGTACGTGATGCTCGCACACGTATGCCTGCCAAAGTTCCAAGGTGGTCGCGAGTTTACTCTGAGCGCGCAGGTTGCAATTCCTGGTGCTGGCGAGAATGATTCCGAAGCGGTGGGAAGAAAGATGCAAGCGTTGCTTAATCGCTCTATAAAGAAGTTATTGGGTATTCGAGCAAACTGAATTAATAACTAGAGTTGGAATGGGCAGTCCACTGAATTTGAACGGCCCGTTTCATTCATCATTTCACCAGTTCAAGTTCGGATGTTGTTTGTTGCCACGAAGCAAGATTATCTAAAGAGAGTAAAGCTTCATAATCTCGACGGGGTTTTATTACTTCAAACTGAGATTGGTGTACTAGCACCTCTGGGATTGATAGTCGGGTATTATAATTCGAGGACATTACGGCTCCGTAGGCACCAACATTGGCAATGGCGAGCAGCTCACCTTCTTCCATCGATTCCATTTGTCTATTTTTTGCGAAAGTATCACCGGTCTCACAAATAGGACCAACGATATCATAATGCTCCTTTGTGGACTTTTTAGTTACTGATAAGAGATCGTGATGAGCGTCGTACATACTAGGCCGAAGTAAATCATTCATAGCCGCATCGATGATCAAGAAGGTAGAATGCTCGCCCTGTTTTTTGTAGACTACCTGGGAAACTAATAATCCGCTATTAGCCACGAGAGACCGTCCCGGTTCAAGAATGATTTTCGCATTCAGGTTACAAAACTCTTGGTTGACCATTTCGCAATATCGTTTAATGCTTATTTCGAAGTTGTCCTGATTTTCATAATTGACGCCAAGTCCTCCCCCTATATCAATTACTTCAATAGCAATGCCTTGCTCGAGTAATTCATTAACCAACAACTTGATACGTTTGAAAGTTTCTCTAAATGGAGCGAGTGTCGTTAGTTGAGAGCCTATGTGTACATCAACGCCCTTAACCTCTATTCCCCTCATTTTAGCCGCTTTATTATAGATTGATACCGCCTTACTAATAGGAATGCCAAATTTATTCTCTGATTTTCCAGTGGAAATTTTCGCATGTGTATTAGCGTCAACATCCGGATTAATTCTAAATGCAATGCGGGCTACTTTATTCAAATTTAGTGCCGTTTGATTTAAACGTTCGAGCTCGTTTTCTGATTCAACATTAAATTGAAATATACCCACTGAAAGGGCGTAACTCATCTCCCGTTCGCTTTTTGCTACACCAGAGAAAACGATTTTGCTTGGAGGTACTCCCGCCTGAAGCGCTCTGCGTAGTTCACCTTCTGAAACAACGT
Source organism: Kangiellaceae bacterium (assembly GCA_019090895.1). Taxonomy (GTDB): domain Bacteria; phylum Pseudomonadota; class Gammaproteobacteria; order Enterobacterales; family Kangiellaceae. Next base: position 2,149 of record JAHRVB010000177.1, on the reverse strand, counting down.
CTGCGCCTGCGCCAATTCCAGCTAATGTTTTTATGATCGCTTGATTAGAATTTGCTTTTACTGCATAGCAAATCATAGAATTAAGTGTTTTTAGGTTGTTGGAATACTCGTTGTAGGCTGATTCGATTGCTGATTGAGAATAACAATAAAAAGGAGTTTCCACGGTTGCAGCCATTTTTTTTATCGCAACGTGTTCTAAGTGGAGTTGGTCATTTTGATAACAGAAAGGTAGCAAAATTGATTCCTTAAATTAAAGTACAGGTAATAGGTGTAATAATAAATTATTCCAATGGATTATAAAAGCGTAATAGATTATTATTTGCACAAGGTAGTACAATAAAATGATAAATCGAGTGAAAAGAAAGCCCTATCTATGTGTCAGCATACTCGATTGGTATAAAATGTAGCGGTATTACTAGCAAGGTAGAATCACGAACAATGAGACAATCAAAACTAAGTTATAAATTCAGTATCGGACGCTCAATTTTTGCGATTGTGCAAGGACTTTTAAGTTTCACCGGACTTGCAGGCGAAAAGTCATTGGAAGTGGACCTGTTCGCTGAGAAAACTATTAAGGCATTCCAAATACCCGGAATTGCTTTAGCGGTTGTGCAGAAGGGAAAAGTAGTCCATTCACAAGGATACGGCGTGGCTAGTATCGAGTCGAGCGCGAAAGTAGATTCTAATACGATTTTTAAGATAGCGTCTAACTCGAAAGCGTTTACCGGGGCTGCGCTCGCAATCTTAGTAGAACAAGGTAAACTAAATTGGCAAGATAAAGTGATCAAATATTTGCCAAATTTCAAAATGTACGATGATTCAGTCACTAAAGAATTCAATATTATCGACTTATTAACCCATAGAAGTGGGTTAAGAAAGGGGGCGGGGGATCTCATGTTGTGGCCAGAGACAACTAAGTTTCAACGTGATGATATTGTCAGAAATCTTCGGTATTTAAAACCTGTGAGTAAGTTTAGAAAAGAATACGCTTATGACAATTTACTTTACATTGTTGCAGGCAGAGTTATAGAGAAAATATCTGGAATGACATGGGAAGAATTCATTCACAAAAACATATTCGATTCCATCGGTATGAATAGATGTTTTGCTGGTGGTATTGATACTTCGAATGTTAGTAATTTAGTTGCCCCGCACGCTTTGGTTGACGGGAAATTAAAAGTTCTAAACGCTAATTTGATCAACAAAAATACGAGTTTGATGGCTCCAGCGGGTGGGGTAAAATGCAGTGCAACTGACCTTGCTACATGGGTTAAGGAGTTATTGTCAATAAATCCAGTTGAGAAAGCGAAACTCCAGATTTCTTCAACTCAACGTGATCGACTTTGGCACCCAGTAACACCATTGCCACTGTCAACGACAAGACAAACGCTCGACGGTAGTACATTTCACTCTTACGCGTTGGGATGGCGTATCAGTGACTACTTTGGCCATAGGAAAGTCTCACATACTGGAATGCTCGGCGGTTCTATGTCGCAAATTGTTATTTTTCCTGAGCTCGAGTTGGGAATTGTTATTCTGACGAATCAACAGTCGGGCGATGGGCGAAATGCGCTACTAAGGACTCTGTTGCAAGCATTTGTACCAGTTGATAAAAGTATTCGCGAGGATAACGATTGGGTCGAATTTTATCTTGAAAAGAAAAAGAATCGAATGTCTAAGAAAAGTACCACCATTGCTTCTAAGAATCATTTTGTTCAACAAAAAATCGAGCTAAGCAGCGCAAACAAGGCAAGACTTGGTCGTTATAACGATAATTGGTTTGGGTTAATAACCCTCACATCAAACGACGGTTCCATTAGTGTACGATCTGAAATGTCTCCCAGAATGAAAGGAAAATTATATCAGGATAGTCAGAAACGTTGGTTCGTAAAATGGGATGACAGGAGTTTTGAAGCTGATGCATGGCTTGACTTTAATATTGATGCTAAGGGAAGAACTCGTTTAACTATGAGAGCTATATCATCAAGTACAGACTTTAGTTTTGATTTTGAAGATTTGGATTTTACAAAAATACAATAAGAGGGAAGGGCTATGAAGCAGCTCACAAAACTGGCCGTTATTGTCGTTACCGTTTTCTATATTGGTCTCTGTGAAAATGTAAGTACCAAAGAATTACCTATTTATGCGG
>JAHRVB010000176.1 GCA_019090895.1 Kangiellaceae bacterium | reverse complement strand
TTGTCCAGTTAGTTCTTTCCAACTTAAGATACGTTGCGACGATTTGGTTCGTGCTATTTAACTTGGAGTTTGACCCAAAGGAAATAAAAAAGGTTGTAGCTGAGAAATTGCTGTAGGACGAATAACCATCTAACAGGTAACCGGTATGATTGTCATTAACAACTAAGACGGTGTTTATTACCAGACCTCACTCTTTTTCTTTTATAAAAATCATCTCCAATCATTAGGAGATGATTTTTTGCCCTTAAATAAATTAAAAAATATAGCCTTTAAAATGCGGCTAACTAATCTACTTGGTTGTTACTGATAGACTGTATTGACTATCAACTGGCTGGCCGGAATCGTCGAAACAATTCACGTGTGCAACCGTTGGGTCCCAATAACTAATATTACAAATTGCTGAACTTCCATACGCAACAGATTGAAAATTTCCACCATTCAATTGAAGCCCTGAAAAACTCATTGAATAGACACCGACACCTGAACGTGTTGCTTCTATTGTGCTATTGTGAAAGTTGTAACTGAACGAACCTGACGGAACATAACTTTCAGAAGATGCGTTGTTAGCCCACGCGTATGCAACAGTTTTAGCGATGCTTGGCCGATTTAATATTACGCTAACCGTGTACTGGCTGTCGATCGGATCGCCATTTGAATCAAAACAACTAACAAAAACACTTGAGGGAACCCAACTGATGACATTACAGTGACTTTCAGAATTGTACCCGCTCACTTGTACATTGCCAGAAAATAGCGGAAGATCTGTAAACTCCATTTCATAAAACCCCGTCGATGACCGAGTAACTTCTATATTTCCTCCTGATGAATTAAAGGAGTAAGTGCTAGAAGGCGCATAACTTTCTTCTGTTGAATTATTAGCCCACGCGTAAGCAACGATGTTAGCTTCACTTTCAATGTTACCTGTCACAGTCACAGTGTACTGGCTATCAACGGGCGCACCGGATGAATCAAAACAAGAAATACTAACACTTGAGTTTAACCATAATTCCACATTACACTTCGCTTGACTGTTGTAAGCCGTAACTTGAACGTTCCCAGAAGATAAATCAAGTCCTGTAAACTCTATACTATAATCGCCGGTAGCACTTCGAGTCGCAGTAATTGCTTCGCCGGTCACATTATAGGAATACGAGGGATCCGGAGTGTAACTGTCCGCTGATGCATCATCTGCCCATGCGTAAGCTGTTATGTTTGGCGTATCAGTAATTTCATCAGTAATATTAAGCGTGAAGCGACTGTCGACAAGATTTTCATCAGAGTCATAACAATTAACCCGTACAAGCTCGCTTCCCCACGATCCAATATTACAAACGGCATTGCTCGAATAACCGGTGACTTGAATGTTTCCAGAATTAAGCTCTAGATCAGCCAATGTAATGTCGTAGCTTCCAGTAACTTCACGAGAAATTGTTATCTCACCGCCACTAGCGTTGTAAGAATACTCAGCGCCTGGAGTGTAATCTTCGTTACTGGGTCTATCCGCCCATAAGTAAGCGATAGTTTCAACCGCGCTAGCTTGTTGACTACGTGAGATGGAAACCGTGTAAGGACTATCTACGTTTGTTCCAGACCCGTCTACGCAAGTAACATACACAGTCTCATCTTCCCAAAAGGTCAACCGGCAATTTGCAGAATTATTATAAGCACTCACTTGTGCATTAATGGAAGAAAAATCCAAACCAACGAATTGCATAGAATAGGATCCAGTAACTATTCGCTCTGCAACTATCTCTCCATTACTAGAATTATATGAGTAGCTTGAACTCGGCGTGTAATTTTCGGAGGTGGAATTATTCGCCCACGCATAACCTATAACATTGGCAGTACTTGATTGTTTAAGGGTGACACTAATCAAATAAAGAGAATCAACAAGGTCGCCATTTTCATCGTAGCATCGCACTTCCACTGAGTCGTTGCCCCACGATGACACATTGCAAACACTATTATCAATATAACTGGAAACCAATACATTTCCGGCCGATAAATCGAGACCCAGGAACTGCATATTGTAACTACCTGTCGAACTTCGAGTGGCTATGATCTCACCACCTGCAACATTGTATGAAGAATGTAAAGCAGGCGTATAGCTATCTACATTTGCTTGGCCGGCGTCCGCATAGGCTACTATTCTTGGTTTGCTAGTAACGTTTACAGTACGAATTAAAGTACTGGAATTAGATGCATTATCGGTTGCCGTATAAGTGATTTCGTAACTACCAATGGTATCGTTGTCAACTTCCCCTGTAATCACAACAGTCACGCTACCATCGTTATTGTCTTCCGCTGTAGCGCCTAACTCTTCGTAACTGAATCCTTGCACAATGCTAACCGTCTCATCTCCAACAAGAGTAATAACGGGTGCTATTGCATCATTCACATTAACAATACGATCTGCGGTTGCGGTATTACCGGCTGCGTCAGCCGCCGAATAGCTGATGGTGTAACTTCCAATAATTGCAGTATCAACCTCACCACTTGAAGTTACTGATAACGAACCATCAATATTATCAGTGGCAGTTGCACCTTCATCGGTGTAGGTATCGTCTTGATTAATATTAAACGGATTATCGCCGGTGATGGTAATCACAGGCGCAGTCGTATCAACAACGGGAGTTTCACCGCCGCCTCCGCCGCCGCCCCCTCCACCACAAGCACTAAGTAAGAAACTTATTGTGGTGAATAAAATTAATCGAATAATAGAATTTTTATAGCGTGGACTAAACATTTTGTCTTCCTTGTTCTTAATTAAAAAAGAATCGAATTTATTTTCGATTAACTAATACAAACAAATAAGTGCTTGTTCTGAGTATGTTAATAAAACAAATGTGGGTAATCCTGATTATGTGTGACCAATTATGACCTTTTGGATAAATCACAATTCAAAAATTAGGTGTGACTACCTAATTGAGGGGGAAACATCTGTGAAAAAGGAACAAACTGGGAGTGCTAAGAATGGTTTTAACCAATTATTTTTTATTGTTTTTTGGAGCTAGTATCTTGAGAACTTGATCTTTATATCTAGTTTAAGGTGGCGATGGAAAAGCGATTCTCGTTGCTAAATCATGCAAAACGTTGTTTTGCATATTGATGTTATATGGGGCGGCAAAACAACCGGTATTCCTAGTCATTGCCTCGTAAGTCAACAGTATCGCCCTAAAATATAGGAACAAGTGCCAGTCAGGTTCACTTCCCAACTTGTTTGGCCAAAACCAAGTCGACAGCGTTGATAAAATATCCCTTTTTCACGCGCGCAGAATTATAGTCATCGAGGAATCGACTTTAATACCTGCAAGTAAATAGTTGAAAACTAACGTCTATCTCAAAATGCAATGTCGAACTTTAATCCATTTTTCCACTCTATGAAACTCGTATGAAGCGTGATCTGACCGAGTGAACTAAAGCGTGATGGAATATAACCAATTGATTTACTTATGTTTGTCCGTTAGGCTTGCTCTCACGTTTAAGAAATATGACGCGCGGTGATAAGATCTGCTTGCGTCTGATGTAACTGTTAGCTCGCTGAGCAAGGAACTACAATGATCTCTGAAATGGTAACAGCTATATATGTAGATGACTTGGTCGCATCGAAAAGCTTCTATTGTGATCTCTTGGAACTTGAGGTGAAATTTGAGGCTGATTGGATTGTGCAGCTTTCATCGGCCGAGAATAAGAACATAAATCTGACCCTGCAACCAAGAACGAATGCGCTCATACCAAAACGTTTTCAAACAAGCCCTCAGGGGTTTAGCATTGCTTTCGTGGTTCCAAGTTGCGACGATATTTTTGCCAGAGCCATAAAAATGGGCTTGGAAGTAATATCAGAGCCTAAAAACGAAGAATATGGACAGCGCCGCTTTCTGACTGTTGATCCTGACGGAGCGCTGCTTGACGTAAGTAGTAATTGCGAACCATCAAAAGAATTTATAGAAAGGTATATGAGCTGAAAGATGGTAACCCTGGAGCTAACAAAAGCATGCAGTGAAAATTTACTCGCAGCGCTCCTAAATT
>JAHRVB010000175.1 GCA_019090895.1 Kangiellaceae bacterium | reverse complement strand
TGGAATTAGCTATTGCTCAATTGAAAAAATACTATGTTGAGAAAAATCAAAAAATATAAAGCAGATTACCAACAATTAAAGGTAAACAAATAACCGACCTGACCCTGAGGGATCCCCACAAAATAGGTTTTCAAACTTTGGAATTTGAGGCTATATTGTTGATTTAATATATACCCAATTTTTTATACCTGTTTGCGTATCAATTCGGGTGAGGCACATTTTACAATATATAGAAAGCACGCAAGTAAGTTTTGGTTTCTAGTTTGGCCTGATTTTAATAAGACCAACAGCGGTAGTTAGACTAAAACCTTGTCTGATAGCTGATAACGCGTAAGTCGGTTGAGGTAGGTCGGGTAGACGAAGGAATACCCGCAGCGCTTCGCGGGGCACACTGACCCGACGATACATTGTTGCACGGAAACGATAGCTTTTGATTCAACCATCGTGTCGGGTTTCGCTACCAGCTCTATCCGACCTACATGCAAATTAGAATTTGCATGTAACTTGAGTAAACTGATTTTGCGAGCATACCGGGTCAGTGGTTGGAAAATTAACGGCATCCTTTATTGGTATTATTTTCTTTACAAAAAATCAACTCAAATTTAGTACATGCTTCGCTATGATAACTAAGAATGTATCGAAAATGTTGCCTCATTTGATACTATAAAATACATATTTTTGACATGATTGAAAATGTTTGGTTTGCTATAGTGAGTATTAATGATGACGGATCAACATGAAGAGCAACAAGAAAACTCAACTATGTCAAAATCAAAAAATAAAACTCCGGGATGGCCAGCCCTTATTCTAGGCGTTATTTTCCCATTATTTGTCATCGCTTTTGAGATCTATACAGGAATGTGCGCAGAGTCATTTTTTGACCCTATGCCGACGATTTACCATAAGTTCTTAGTCCTTCTCGTGCCTATTTGTAATCTAATGCTTTGGTGGAAACTTCGTTATGGAAGTCATTTTAAAGTCGGCCTGTTATTAACACTCGCAGCCATTTCATTAGGTGTTGCGGGCTACTATTCGATTATTTTCCTTCCCCTTATGCCAATCGCTTTAATCGCTATAGTTTTCTTCGGATTAGGCTTGTTACCTTTTGGACCTTTGATTTCGTTCATCATAACAATTCGATTATTTAGACAATTAAGAGAAAAACACCAAGTTGAATTGGGCAATAAACATTACTTATTAAAGGGAGTCTCTGTCGCAATTTTGGCATTGATTATGTTAGATATTCCATCGGCAGCAACATACTTTGGAGCTAACTGGGCGGCTAATGAGTCGAGTAATACCCGAGCCAAGGGAATCAAATTATTGCGTGCATTTGGTGATGAAGACTTATTGCTCAGACTCAGTTACGACGGTAGTCGGCGAGCGACCGGTTTACTCAGCTTTTTTGCGATTCAAGTAAGCGATAGCGGTGTTATTTCTTCTACTAAGGCGAGAGAAATATTTTATCAGGTGACAGGAGAGCCATTTAATATGCGCCCGGTTCCTTATACCGGTCGCTCTTGGTCAAGGTTTAATGATATGAGGTTTGATACCGACCAAGGTGGTACTGAGGTTGGGGGAAGAGTTAAAGGACTAGATTTGGTTTCTTCACGACTCGACGGTTCTGTCAGTGGTGATGATGGCGTGGCTTACTTAGAGTGGGTACTGGAATTCAAAAATTCCTCCTTTCGGCAGCGTGAAGCGAGAGTACAAATCGCTTTACCTCCTGAGAGCGTGGTATCAAGAGCGACTCTTTGGGTCAATGGGGAAGAGCGAGAGGCCGCATTTGCTGGAAAGTCTAAGGCTCAGCGCGCTTATCAAAGTGTCGTAAGAACACGACGGGACCCGTTATTAGTGACAACATTAGGTACTGATCGGATTTTAGCGCAAGCATTCCCAATAGAACCCAATGGAGGCACGATTAAATTTAGAATCGGCATTACAGCTCCACTTGTATTGGACAATTTAAAGCAAGCTTCGCTAGTATTACCCGCAATAGTCGACAGAAACTTTAGCATAAACGATAACGTTGAACATGCTATATGGATTGAAAGTGAACAACCAATAGATCTGAATCTACCAAGAATAAGAAATGAGTCGATTACTGCTAATTTGCACAGAGTAAGCGGCAATGCAAGCGATGTCGAGCTTTCAGGTGAGCGAAGAAAGCTTGAAACTCAAAGAAATCCAGACGTTAAATTACTAATTTCGCAATCAGTAGAAAGTGAATTAGTGGTTCAAGAGATTATAAAGGAAGTTCCAAATGAAAATAGTACGTTACTGATCGTTATCGATGGCTCAGTTAATATTGGACCCTATGTTGATGACGTGATCGAATCCCTAAATCAAATTCCCATTAATAGAAAAGTAGGGGTTATGATAGCTTCTGAAGAAAACCTTTCTGTTGAAATTGCTCAATGGTCAGATTCGCATAAGCAAGAAATAGTCAGCATTTTAAGCAGAGCAGATTTTAATGGTGGTCAGGACAACGCACCTGCGCTTGCGGAAGCCATCAAGCAACTTGAACGATATGATAATGCAGAGTTGCTTTGGATTCATGCGCCACAACCTATTCTCTTTGAAGGTTCCACAGCGTTACTCGAACAGGCTACTAACCGATTGCTAAAGTTACCGGAAATCTTTTTGTACAGTGTAAAGCCTGGCCCTAATAAATTACTAGACGATTCTAAGTGGGTGCTGGCATCAAAGACAATTCCAAAATCAGGTCCCGTGAAAACAGATTTAGGAAATTACTTTGATTCAATGAACCCCTCCAAAATACAGTGGATATTCAAACGTACACTCACAATCAAAGATATGAGCGTAGCGACTGGCTCTCAACATATCGCTCGGCTTTGGGCGAAAGACAAAGTTTATTCGCTAATAGCCAAAGATGAAAACGATGATGCAATTAATCTCGCGGCTAAATATCAATTGGTGACTGCAGTCAGTGGAGCGGTGGTTTTAGAGAACCAACAACAGTACAAAGACAACGATTTGACACCGGTTGATGAGAATTCAGTTCCAACAATTCCGGAACCTCATCAATGGATTCTTGCATTTATTATGGTTGCTTTTTTATTATGGTTTTTGAAACAAAACAAGTTACCTTTGATAAGACGAATATAAGCTGGCTTATATTTGTATTGCTGGTGCCGATACTTGGCTATTGGCGTGCATGGCAATGGTATTTCAACCGCGTGTATTCTTCACTTGAAGAAGCCATTAGTTTATTCGCAATACTTGGATTCCTACTGTTTATGGCGGGACGAGTAATTACCACGGACAAAAAACTCTATAAATTCTCTCTGTGGCCGATTGCCTTGTTAATGACTATCTATAGTTTGTCATTTTTATTGCCTATTCCTTCGATCATTCGAGCTACGGTTGCATTTTTAACTCTCTCGATGATCATTTATTGGACGACCTTCGGAAGCCAACCACCAATTGCGTTTTGGGGATTGATTATGTTGTCAATGCCTCTGGTTCCTTCTTTACAGTTTTATCTTGGCTATCCAGCCCGCTATATATCCGCCAGTATTACCGTTCCCTTGTTGCAACTTAATGGCATTGCAGTATCGCAAAGTGGAACAAACCTAGTTTGGAATCAACAGCTATTACAATTTGACGCACCTTGCAGTGGTGTAACGATGTTATGGGCCGGATTAATCATTTCTTTATTTATTTCAATGGTTTATCAGTTTAGTTTATTCAAAACATCGGTCGCGCTATTTATCACATGTGTCTTTGTTCTTATCGGCAATGTATTGCGGGCAAGTAGTCTGTTCTATTTAGAAACTGGGGCCATGTCAGTTGACCAACCTTGGCTGCATGAAGGAATCGGCGTTGGGGCTTTTCTAATCATTGCAACAGGAATTGTTGTAGCGCTTTCCAAATTCCAGCAGTGGTCGGCAGCAAGATGAATCCAAATAAGCTAATTTTGATATTGGCGGCGATTCTCGCGGCCGTCGCTCCGTTGGCATTTTCGGATTTAGCTGAACAACAAAATTTAGCATCTAGTTTTTCAGGATGGCCGACGGAATATGAAGGAAAGGAATTAATTCCACTGGCGTTAACGGAAAAAGAAAAGATATTTACCAAAGGCTTTCCTGGAAAAATTGCCCGGTTCAGTGATGGCCAGCGAGAGTTGATTATTCGTTGGATAGAGCAACCAACACGAAAGCTTCATCCAGCCGCTGATTGTTTTAAGGGAATCGGTTATTACATTAAACCAAAACCGATTAAAATTAATAAAAACGGCATAAAAATGGGTTGTTTTACTGCCAATAAAAATGAAAAAGAGCTTAATGTATGTGAATATATTGAAGCACAAAATGGTGATAACTGGTCCGATATATCGGCTTGGTATTGGGGAGCCATAACTAGCAATAGTCGACAAGGTTGGATGTCTTTTGTGATAGCGGAAAACACACGATAGCCTTACAAATTAAACCATTTTAAAGAATCAAAAGTTATGTAAAAGCGTCTAGTGATTGACTTTTAACCAAACTGCTGGCATCCTGCCGGTTCATTTCAAATCGAGGATAAACCGATGAATAATTCAGAGCTAACAAAAACAGCGTCTTTAGAATTTGCCGGCAGTGATCTGGCATTGTATTTGCCGATTCGTTCTCGTCTATCTCACTAAGAAAATTACCAGTAAATATAACGGTATTGCTTAGTCAATAAAACCTGAGTCCGTCTCGCGCAAAGTAATTCGAATTTAAGTCGACCTGTGTTGATTTTTTCGTGATATTTATTCGTCGTTTAATAGACCTTGTCTCCAGATTAGCCAAGGCTTGCAGCGACTAGCAAGAGAGACATCTAATGTTTTTAAAAAGAAATAAAGTTCAAGTTCAAGAAAAAAGAACGTCTGTATTCCAGTTGTTTAAACAAGCATTATCCAATGATAACCAAAGAGACTTTACCAAAGGTTCAATAGGTCAAGCTGCATTTTTGCTGGCTGTACCGATGGTCCTTGAAATGGTAATGGAATCTATATTTGCAATAACCGACATCTTCTTTGTATCGGGCTTAGGCGCCGAAGCAATCGCCGTGGTTGGATTGACCGAAGCCGTAATTACTTTGCTTTATGCAGTAGCCATCGGTTTAAGTATGGCGGTGACTGCGACCGTCGCCAGACGGGTTGGCGAGAAGAACTACCAGGCTGCTAACGTAGTAACAGGCCAAACGATTTGGATTGGTCTATTTACCGCAATGGCAGTTGCCGCAATTGGTTTGTTATTTGCTGAAGATGTTCTAAAACTGATGGGAGCGACGGAACAAGTTGTATCGATGGGAAGTTCGTATACCAGTATTATGTTATCTGGTTCGATTACAATCCTCTATTTGTTTTTGTTCAATGCCATTTTTCGTGGAGCTGGGGATGCCAATATTGCCATGCGTTCATTATGGTTGGCCAATGGAATCAACATTGTTTTAGATCCGTTATTGATTTATGGCTACGGCCCGTTTCCTGAAATGGGAGTGACCGGAGCCGCGGTAGCAACCAACATTGGACGCGGTATTGGGGTGCTTTATCAAGTTTATCATTTAGTTGATGGCAGTAGCCGAATTAAGTTAGTTTACGCTCATTTAAGAGTGAACTCTGAAGTTGCCTTGAGATTATTAAAAACATCTTTCGGCGGTATTGCTCAGTTCTTAATTGCGACGGCGAGTTGGGTTATTCTGGTAAGAATTATTTCCACTTATGGTAGCGAAGCGGTTGCCGGTTATACCATTGCTATTCGAGTCATTATATTTACCATTCTACCTTCTTGGGGGCTCAGCAATGCAGCAGCAACTTTGGTTGGTCAAAACTTAGGCGCAAACTTACCCGATAGGGCGGAGCAATCGGTTTGGAAAGTCACAAAATACAATGTGTATTTTATGGTGACAGTTGCAATAATCTTTATCACTTTTGCCTATCCTATTATCGGGTTGTTTACTCAAGACCCTGCGGTATTGGAAATTGGCGTAGAATGTTTAAGATTTATCAGCTACGGCTACGGGTTCTATGCAGTTGGCATGATTTTGGTTCAAGCGTTTAATGGGGCTGGCGATACTATGACGCCAACTTGGATTAACCTGTTTTGTTATTGGATTTTCCAAATCCCATTGGCTTATTTCTTAGCTAAGTCGATGGAAATGAATGCGACCGGGGTTTTTCTGGCAATTACTTTGGCAGAGAGTTTGATTGCTTTAGTATCTATTGTTATTTTTAAGCGAGCTAAGTGGAAGACTGGCGTGGTTTGATATTGAAAAAGGTGAAACGGATGTTCTGAGTTTCACCTTTGTTCGTTTGTTTTTTAATCGAGCATAGATTGATTCGGTCGAGGTTAACAGTGCTTTTTGTAAATTCGTTTTTCTTAGATCGGGTGTAAAAACGACAGCAATCCAATCTTGACTAATAAAGTCAGGTAGCTTTAAAAGGGTAGCTGAAGAGCTTCATGTCACTCCGACGGCTTCAATAAATCAATGACTTCCTTCCAATGTTGCTCCCCAAACTCAGGATAAGCTTCTTTACCTTCATGAGCTGACTTAAGTGGCGTTAGGCCATCTCCATCGGATTGTTTGGTGTCAACGTCATTTGCGAGTAGCACTTTCAAAAGGGCTAAGTCGCCCCTAAACGCAACACGATGCAGGATATTTCTACCGTGCCCGGTCAATTGATGTATATTGATTTTCTTTTCGATTAACAATTTCCAAAATCGAGGTTTGGTTACCGCATCAAATAGAGCGGTTTCTTTGCGACGACTTAGATAATTTATATCGCTTCCGTTTTCTAACAGTATTTTCAAAAGTTCAAAATTATTTTTTTCTACAGCCACTTGAAGTGGCGGTTTCCCGGTATAGTCGTCGATAAAATTAGGATCTATTCCTAATTCTAGCATTTGTTCAACCAGCTGATTATTTTCGTCTCTAATCGCTTTCATAAACTTCTCAGGATCTATAAAACTATTAATCATAAGCTGATAACGAACTTTGTCACTTGTATCGTTACTTTCTCCAATGGCCTTTTTCAAGTAGCCAATGGCTGCCTTGATATGACCTTGCTGTTTAGCAAGTTCAGCAAGGCGGTGAGCAGGCAAGGAATAACCTAAATCGAGAGCACGTTCTAGAACCTTTGCAGCCATCTCGTATTCATTTTTGTTTAGGTACCAATCAAAACTGTTAGTGATTAATCGCTCATCGGTTGTGCTAAGTGCACTTTCTCGAATCGCCTGAAATTCTTTGGTTTGTCTAACTAGTGAGAACGCCTCTTGTGGGTTGATCAGTAAAACGTCGACATCGCCATAGTATTCGTTATCACCTCGCACACCACGGGCGATTCTCCCCTTCTCGTGTACTTGTAATGTAGTGATAGGGTTTCTACCAAATGAGCTGACTTGCTTTCCTTTGGATAGTTCCCACAATCGAACAGCGCCAGCACGTTCAGCAGAAATTAGCCAGCGATCGTCGGGTGATATCCAAAGGCTAACCACACCCGTTTCGTTGCCTTTAATCGTGTTTATTTCTTGACCTGTATCGATATCAATTAGAGTGATCTTTCCATCAACATGACCGGTGATTATCTGCTTACCAGAGTGTGAAATCGTAATAGCATCAATTCTAGCTTTAGTCTTAGCAAGAGGATATTCAACTAAGGCATGGGAATTTCTATGCCAAACGTGGAGAGTGCCACTATCACTCGCCGCGACCACAATACTAGCGTCAGTGGTACTCGCAAGCGAGATGTTACCACCGTCCAGTGTCGCAATGGTTTCATAGGATAGTTTAGAAACCTCTTCGGCTGACGAGATAGGCTGTTGACCAATGAATAGATGGACGATATAGCTTTGTTTTTGTTCTGAGCTCCGATCGACATTCATAAACAAATGTTGACGGTCAGGGGATATTTTTAAAGTTACAAAGCCGTTATTTTCAATTAATACTTCACCGAATTTTTTGCCCGTTAGTATATTGCGGCGTTCGATAGCATCTTCGGTTGCGACCCAGATGTAAGTAGGATCCAAATCAAAAACAGCGCCAAACACTTCTTTGCCGATTTTAACTGAGGACAAAAACTCGCCACTATGGCTGTCCCAAATTTTCGCTTCCTCATCAAGTAAGCCCGTCGACATAAGAAGTTGACCATCTTCAGAGTAGTCTAGTCCACCGATAAAACTTGCAGCGCTAATTCCTATTTCACTCTTTTTTTGACTGGCATTAACAAGGGTAATATGACCATCAAGAGAACTAGAGAAAAGGCTCTTTGATTGCTGACCAGGAAAATCTATAGCGGTTATTCTCTGTTGGTGTTCAAAAATAAGTTGGTTTGAGAATTGACTAACCTTATGCACGATTCCACTTGCCGACCCTACCACTACTTCCCAAGGTGCTTGTGAACTAAACTCAACACTGGTGATCCCTTGGCTCTCAATATATTGACTAGTAAATATCTGACTGTGTGTTTGTTGATCCCAAATCTCAAGGACACCATCGTTGGAGCCAGCTGCTATATATCTATCGTTTTTAGAGTATGCCAGTGCCTCTACTTTATAGGCATACAATAATTTATGACCCCTAAGGCCAAATTCTCCGGTGTACTGTTTAATTAGAGTTGCCGGCGATAGTTGTATTTCTTTTGCTCCATCACTTTTGCCCACAAGGATTCTCTTTTCATCGGGAGAGATTGCCACAGAATAGACACTGCCTGAATCTTGAAAGACCTCTCTAGTATCAGTTACAAAATTATAAAGAACAAATTGCGAAGATTCTACGGTTACACCTTCAATCACTTCATCATAATGGCTTACAATTAAAATCTGATCACTGCTATTTAAAAAGCGAATGTCGACTAACCGTTGTTTGTTAAAATCGACGTCAAATAGCCTATTGCCATTCTCCAGCTCAAACAACACCGCTTGGTTCTGAGTAGCAGCAACAACACTCAAATTATCTTGCGAGAATTCTAGCGCGATTATTTCATCTGAAAGGGTTGCTAGCTCATTTATTATAGAACCCGTTAGTTGATCAATTATTTTAATATTTCCATCTGAAGTTCCGACAACCATACGGCTATCAGACGATAAATGCATCGCTGTAACGGGCTCTTTTACATCGATATCAAGAATTGGTGATGACGCTGATTCGGACGTAAATAAGTACTGGGTGGTCGCTGCAATCTTTGACACGCCAAACTGGTCGTAGATATCGATGGCTTCGATTAATGATTCAGTAGCCTGACTGATTTTATTGTCTCGAGTGAGCAGGTAACCATTAGCAACAAAACTATCAGCTGAGCGAAGTTCTGATATTTGTTGTTGTTCGACAGCTTGTTGTTGCTTGAAATAGGCAAATACACTTGCTGCAATCGCGACCAATGCGAGTACAAAAACACCACTTAACCATCGTTTTAGTACTTTTGCTTTGTTGCGTTCAACTTCAAGTTGATACTCCTTATCTCGTTGGGTTAGTTCTCCCAAAGGAATGCCAAGTATACCGGCAATAATTTTTAGCAACATTAAGTGTTGTTGTTGATTAAACTTTATGGCTGCTTGCTGAATTTTATTCTTGTCCAGTGACGTGCTTTTCTTAAGATGATTAGTATAAGCTTTGACTGAGGTCCAAGATTGTTCTGCCTTACCGTCAATATCGAGTCTAAAGTCTGCCGCAATAGGTTCTGCTCGTTTATTCGTTCGATTCCCAGTTTCATCATATTCAAACTGTAATGGTATCGGAAAACACTCGTCTTCTTCTTTGTAGCCGAGTTTTTGCTTGCCTTGATCCCAACTGGCATTAGGTTCTCCATCAATCATGGCGGCGATAATACGGTCCGAATGACCTTGTTGTTTAAAATGGTGTATCTCATCGGCAACATAGGTCGAACTAACCGCTCGCGGGGAGCAAAGAACAATTAGTAATCGACTGCTATCGAGAGCATTGACAATCGCTCTGCCTAAATCAGCATCGGTCGGTAACTCCTCTTCATCGCGGAATATAGGAAAAATTCGAGATGGGATCACATCACCCGCGGAGTTCTTTGTACCAACGAGTTCTTCAGGCACCTGATAGGTTTCAATAGCATGATGCAGCCACGAGGCCCACTGGCGGCCAGGAATTTTATTATCTGAATGGCGGTAAGATATAAATGCATAGTATTTTTTATTATTATTTGACATGTAAAAACCTTGCAAGCAGAGTCCTTTTAGGACCCAGATTTATTGTTTCATCAACAAGCCGTATTATTCAGTGAGATAAGAAGGGAGTAATTGCTAACTTAGTCAACAGAGGTATACTCAAACTTAATTTCCCGCAATGTAAGATTAGGCCTATTCCTTGATTAAAAACGATTAACTGATCAACTATAGACTAATTCTTAGCCGCCAATGCCAAATTATTCTCTAACCACTTCTCTAGCGTTTTTCGGTTTTTCTTGAGTTCTACTATTTTAGTATCGACACGATCTATTTGCTTTGATAGAGCCGCACTTAATTTTGGACAGCCGGGTTTGGGGTTGGCTAAATGAGGAATCGCTTCTTTAAGTTCCGCTAAAGAAAAACCAAGTGATTGTCCAAGTTTAACAAATTTTAATTCTTCCAAAACACTTTGGGAATAATTTCGATAGCCATTGATCGAGCGAGGAGGCTGATTAATCAAACCTATTTTTTCGTAATATCTAAGAGTATCTTTACTAACGCCAGAGAGCGTTACCACTTCATTCGCTTTCATTCATTCCTCCTTCATTTAATTGAGCAAATAAAATCATGCTTGACTGTGGAGTATACTCCACCCTTTATACTCATCGCCATTGGAAATAACGATAACTGTACAACCCATGACAAATTCGAAAATTATTGCCGCGAATGGCTACACCGTTAAGAAAATAACAGTCAATGCAATCGATGGATATCCTTTAGGCGCAACCATCTATAAAGCAGCAGATGCAAACAGCACGATTATTTTGGCTGGTGCAACCGGAGTACCTCAGTATTTCTATCGGCACTTCGCCGAGTTTGCTACACAACAAAGCATAAGTGTTATCACTTTCGATTATCGTGGTGTCGGTGACTCGGCTCCCAAACATTTAAAGAATTTTAATATGGAGTATCTTGACTGGGCCCACAAAGACTTAGAAGCCATTATCGATCTTTCAGCACAATCAAAATTGCCGTTATACCTGCTTGGTCATTCCTTCGGCGGCCATGCATTAGGGTTAATCAGTAACCATAATAAATTGAAGGCAGCCTACTTTTTTGGTACCGGAGCGGGATGGCACGGATGGATGCCTGGCATTGAAAAATGGAAAGTGTGGACTATGTGGCATATTATTGCGCCCATTATCACTGGAATTTATGGCTATTTAGCTTGGAAAAGACTTGGTATGGGGGAGGACCTCCCTCATGGCGTTTATCGTGATTGGAAACGTTGGTGTCGTTTTCCTCAGTATTTTTTTGATGACTCAAAAATGCCTCAAGTTCACAGCCTTTTTGAGAGTGTGACTTTGCCCATCTGCGCAGCTAACGCACTCGATGATAAATGGGCGATGCCAACGTCTAGAGATGCGTTTATGAAAGGCTATAAGAACTCAGTGGTTGAATCGAAAGACATTGACCCTTTAGCAATCAATGCCAACGGGATTGGACATATGGGATATTTTAGGAAAGCGGCTATACCATTATGGCAAGACGCAGTTGATTGGTTTGGATGTCAATAATGACTGTTAAGAGTTAAGAGCATTCCATTGCAGATTGATTCTATGAGTAGACTACAGCCACTGATTCCATATTTCGATTCTTAGCCTATTAACGGTTATGAGCGTCTCAGTTTTTTGAAATGTTCTCTTATGCCCTTCAAGAGTTTGAGTTAAACCATCAATCTTATTTCGAATGGCGCGAATTGACTTAATATTCTTGTCCAGTTCGTTGTCGGCATCGCGATGCATTTGATAGGTTGTTCTTTTTGCATCTTCTAGATGGTTATTTCCGACGTTGGTATAATTGGTTGAAACACTGGCGTGGAATGCTTTGTCATTGATTATTTTCTCCCACTTCGGTTGAAACCGCTTTAGAGTATCGCAATAGGCATAGTCAAATTTTAATTCAATGACCTTCGTCTCCTGTGCTGCCAAACCATCTAACGCTGATTTAGCAACGGTACAATTATAACCAGAACCGATTTTCCTTAAATTTCTTTTGCCGTCGGAATGCAATTCAACATCATAATCAGACTGACCAGTTTCAAAGTAGCCAGGATTTGAAAATGTAACTGTCACATCATCTAGACCAACGATGAGTTGATATTCAATTAAGGCAGATTTTTTGTTTGAACAGCATCGAGATCCGTTTTGCTCTGTTCGGATTTATCCTTTAGCTCGGAGAGTGACGTTTCTCTTTCATTCTTCAACTGTTCGCTTCATTCTCAAGTATTTCAATTTTTTGAGCGATTTTTTGGGGGGAACCTGTATTTCTACAAAGCCAGTAATAAGCGCCTGGTACGATAAACAAGGTGAATAAACTTGCCGTTGAAACACCGGCAAAAATGACCACGCCAATTACCATTCTACTTTCCGCGCCTGGACCAGAAGCCAATACCAATGGAATAGCGCTGGTCACCGTCGTAAATGTTGTCATCACAATAGGACGAAGTCGTTGTTTAGCCGCGCCGATTAAAGCGTCTTCAAACTCAAGGCCTTTGTCTCTCAGCTGATTGGCAAACTCGACAATTAATATTCCATTTTTAGCGGCCAAGCCAATTAACATCACTATGCCTATTTGACTATAGATATTGAGGCTCATTCCCATAAACTCGAGTCCAGCAAGTGCGCCAACTAATGCGAGTGGAACGGTGAGTAAAATGACAAAGGGATGAATAAAGCTCTCAAATTGAGCAGACAGTATCAGGTAGGTTAGTAGTAGTGCGAGGGCGAAGATAAATAAAATAGAAGTGCCTGATTCTTGTAGCAGCAGTGATTGACCTTTGTAATCAACTTGCACCGTATCGGGTAAGTGCTCATCAACCACTTGATTAAGAAAGTCCAGCGCTTCTCCTAATGTATAACCGTCGGCTAAATTCGCAGTGATGGTAATGCTTCGTAATCGGTTATAACGATTCAACTGTGAGGCGGTTGCATTCTCTGAAATATTGATTACATTGGAAAGGGCGACTAGCTTGTTCGTTGTTCGGGAACGAACATAAATATTATCGATGTCGGTAGCGCTTTGAAAATCGGATTTAACACCTTCTACAATCACGTCATATTCTTCTCCGCGATCAACATAACTCGTCACCTTTCGTTGGCCTAACATTGTTTCCAATGTCTTAGCGATATCACCAACCGGTACACCTAAGTCATAAGCACGGTTTCGATCAATCTGAACCAATAGTTGCGGAAAAGTTTCTTTGTAGTCGCTGTTGATGCCGGATAGATTTGGATTCTGTTGCGCTTGTTCAATTAAAATATCTCGCCACTCTGAAAGCTCAGCGTAGGTATTGCCTTGTAAAACAAATGAAACGGGAGAGCTAGCGCCTCCACCACTGAGTCCGCTCCGCATAATTGCAAAAGCTCTCACATCGGTGATGCTTTGTAACTCTCTATTAATCTTATTGATAAATTCAAAGGTGTCAAATTTTCTTTCACCCCAAGGCGGCATTCCTACAACCGCGATTCCACCACTGCCACCGAATCCAGGCACCCTAACAATGACGCGATCAAGCTCGCCGCGATTTTGATAGGCAAGCAATATGTTTTCGATCTTTATTATATTCTTTTCATTATTTTTATAGCTGGAACCTTCGGCACCTTGCATGATAATAAATAAATTGCCTCTGTCTTCTTTCGGTGTATATTCGTTGGGTAGCTGAGCGATGAGCAAGTAAACTGATATCATTGATAAGGCGATTATGAATATAATCATAATCGGTTGATGAATGCTATTGGATAGTAGTCGTCCGTAAGTGTTTTCTAAGCGTGAAAAATTCCTATCGAGAAGTTGACCGAAAGAAGAACTTCGGGTGCGATGCTTCAACATTTTTGAACACAGCATTGGAGTAAGGGACAATGCTGTGATACTAGAAAAGACAACGGCAGAAGCTATCGCAATCGCAAATTCCGTGAATAAACGACCAACATTCCCACTAAGAAAAACTAACGGAATGAATACTGCTACGAGTACTAAGGTTGTCGCAATAACCGCGAATGCAACTTCTCGTCCGCCTTCGTAAGCAGCCATCAGAGGTGTTTGACCCTTTTCGATTCGCCGATAAATATTTTCCAATACGACAATCGCATCATCAACGACTAAGCCAATTGCTAATACCAGTGCTAACAAGGTCAACAAATTAATGGAGAATCCAAACCACGATAAGGCCATCATCGAACCAATTAATGCGACAGGAACTGTGACCGCAGGAATGAGAGTCACGCGAGCATTACCAAGGAATAGAAAAATAACCAGTACTACCATTATCATGGCAATCATTAAAGTATTATAGACTTCGTCGATAGACCCTTGAATAAAAATTGAAGAGTCGTAACTGTTAGTAATCGTTGTGCCCAAGGGAAGTGATTCTTGTAGGGAGACCATTTCTGAACGCGCAGCTTTAACCACATCTAAAGTGTTGGCTTTGGATTGCTTAACAATACCGAGCCCCACCATATTTTTGCCGTTGCCTTTAAATAAAGTATCTTCATCTTCGGCGGCCACTTCTACTTTGGCTATATCACCTAGTCTAACTAGACTATTATCCGTAGATCGAGAAATAACCATTGAAGAAAAATCGGTTGGAGTCATGTAACTACGTTCTACACGAATCGAAAAATCACGATCGATTGATTCCACTTCGCCAGCAGGCAATTCGACATTCTCATCGCGTAAGGTTGCTTCAATATCACCGACCGTAACATTGCGGGCGGCCATCTCTGCGGGATTGAGTAAGATCTTCATTGCGTAAGTCCGTCCACCTCCCAACCTTACACGAGCGACACCATCGACCACTGCAAATCGGTCAACAATGTAGCGCTGAGCATAATCAGTCAGTTCTAGGGTCGACATAGTGGTGCTTTGTAGTACAAACCAAACAATGACATTCTCATCATCATTGGCTTTAAAGACTTCCGGCGGATCGGCTTGTTCCGGTAAACTGCGTAGGGCTCGAGAAATCCGATCTCTGACATCGTTTGTGGCATCATCAATATCACGGTCTAAATTAAACTCGATAGTGATGTTTGATTGACCAACTCGACTAGTCGAAGTGATGTTTTTTATCCCTTCAACGCCGCTGATCCTATCTTCTAATACTTCACTGATTTTGGATTCGACAATGGCTGCTGAGGCTCCGGGATAAGACGTGTTAATACTGACAACCGGTGGATCAATGTCAGGGTATTCTCGCAGTGGTAGTTGAAAAAAGGCAACGACCCCAAAAGTGATTAGAAGGAGATTAAGAACAGTGGCGAATACGGGGCGTTTGACGGACAAGTCAGATAAGATCATCGTCTAGTCCTCCAATACATTAATGACACTTCCGTCACGTAACTTTAGAGTGCCTTTAACGACGACTTGTTCCGATTGTGTAACGCCTTCAATTATTTCTACAATGCCGGGTTTTCGGCGTCCCAGAACCACTTCTTTTTGAACGGCTTTATTATCTTGGATAACAAAAACGAAATGTTTATCTTCGATGGGCAAAATAGCACTTTCTGGAATTTGTAAGACAGTCTCAATTTGGCTAAAAACTTCAACCTTTAATAACATGCCTGGGCGTAGTTTATTTTCTGTATTAGCAATCTCTGCTCTTACTTTAAGAGTTCGGGTGATGGGATCTATTCTAGGTGCTATAGATGTTATCTTTCCATGAAACACTTCTTCGAGATAGGCATCGTTAGTTGCCTCAATATCTTGTCCAAGTTTAATACTCGTCAAGAATCGCTCCGGGATCGCAAAGTCTACTTTAACACGACTTATATCATCTAGGCTGGTAATCAGGTCCCCAGGAGCTAATAACGCTCCAACACTAATTTGTCGGAATCCAAGATTACCGCTAAAAGGAGCCTTAATAGTTGTATCGTTTAACCTGATTTTTGCGATCATTAGCTGTGCATCAATGGCTTTAGTTTTTGCCTCTTGTTGATCGACTTGTGATTTCGATGTAGCCTTTTTTGAAAGTAAATCTTGTAAGCGAGTGAGTTGTACCATTGCTTCCGCTCGATTAGCTTCCATTTCTTCCACCCTCGCAATTTCTTCCTGGCGGTCAAGTTGAACAAGCGTGTCACCTTTATTGACTTTTTGACCATCTTTAAAAAAAACTGCTTGTACCACATCAGCGTATTTAGTGGTGATTTGAAGCTGCTCGTTGGCTATGGCCGTTCCTAGTGCTTCAACCACATCTTTAAATTCCGCTTGATTAGCGGTCGCTGTCTTCACATCGGTAACTCGTGGCTGGTTTTGTTTTTCTTTTTCTGAAGGAGGCCATTGTAAATAGATGAGTAAAGCGATAAAAAAGAGAATAGTAATTAATGATGGTAGACGCTTAAAAATCGATTGAAACATAACATTTGGCTTAGACATGGCAATTAAGGATAGTTGGATTTTAGCGGTTACTATAGCCTACAAACACTCATTTATACAGTCATAAAGAACTCGAATTAGCGAGAGCGCGATGGAATATATGTAACAATTAAATATCGTTAGTGGAACCTCATTTTGGATTCGAACATACGGAATCAACGATATCTATTATCTACTTGAAACAGAGGGAAGGAAAAGCCACATACTATTGCTAAATCATTGCTAAACGAGGCGAATTGGAAACAGTTGTATTTGCTCGGCAATCCTACGGGCAGAAATATTACCTGTCGACAATTGACTGATTCTTAGTGGTGCGTGGTTTCTGATGATTAAGCATTCTTTGCAAGGTTTCTATTAGCACTTCACCGTCGATTGGTTTTGCGAGGTAGTCAGTCATGCCAGCTTCTAAGCATTTCTCTTTGTCTCCTTGCATGGCGTTCGCGGTCATAGCCAGAATTGGTACATTCTTATGTGAATGGTCGTCATTTAGATCTCTAATTGTTCGAGTGCAGGTTAAGCCATCCATCACCGGCATCTGGCAGTCCATCATGATGAGATCGTAGGGAGTGTCCGTATCCTGCTCCTCTATTGCCTTTAATGCTTCTTCACCATCGTTAGCAATATCGACACTGAGTTCTAGATCTTCCAAAATACCCAGTACGATTTGTTGGTTAATAAAATTATCTTCCACTAAAAGTAATCGAGTATCAGCTGAGAGGCGTTTGTCTTTTGCTCGTTTATTTTGATTTCTCGCATCCGAATTGTTAGTTGAATTAGCTACAATATCTGAAGAATCGCCCGTTAGTTGGGGGTGGGCTGACGGAAGTGGAGTTGTTCGAGCGTGTTTTGGATTGACAACTAGCATTAACGAATCAAATAAATCCGAGAAGGAGGCAGGTTTTCCGAGCGAGCCAGCAAAACCTATTTCTTTGTAGTTAATCCCAGAATCAGCGGTTGCGAAGTCCACCATGACAAAAAACTTTGTATTGGAATTTTTAGTCGCAGCCATAGCGTTTTTGAATAAGTTAACCGCAGTCGCATCACTCAGAGTTTCATCGATAAATACGGCATCGAACATTTCTGAGATTGAATCTTTGCGCTTGAGGAAATGTTGCATTGCTTGTTTGGCGTCGCTGGCAGAGAGTACGTTTGCACCCCAATGTTCAAATTGTTTGAATAATGTCTGCCGACCGGTGGGATGACTATCAACCACTAAAATATTGAGAGAGGTCAAATCAATGTTTGGTTTTATCGGTTTCGACTTTTGGCTCGGTTCTAACAATAAGGTAAAGGTGAAGCAACTGCCGCCTTCAGTAGGGCTGTTGTACGAAATCTCTCCCCCCATTAAATGACACAAGTTCTTAACGATACTTAAACCTAACCCTGTTCCACCATACTTACGAGTGGTTGATGCGTCTAATTGATGAAATGCTTCAAACAAGTGTTTCTCTTTTTCTTTGCTAATACCAATACCAGTATCTTGTATTGTGGTGGACATAATACGTCGGTCATCGGCTTGTTTTTGTAATTCTGCACGGATTATTATTTCGCCTGCATCTGTAAATTTGATAGCGTTGCCAACGATATTATTCATGATTTGTAAAATGCGGTTGGAGTCGCCTTTTACCAGTGATTCTTCAATTCCGATTACATCCAGTGTAATATGCAATCCTTTTTCATGGGCACTTGCAGAAATCGTCTCGGTAAATTCGCAAAGTAATGTTCGTATATCAAAGTCTATAATATCGAGTTCAAGCTTTCCTGCTTCGACCTTAGAAAAGTCAAGAATATCATTGATGATACTTAATAAAGATAGAGCACTATTTTTTGCCATTTTCGACTTGCGTATTTGGTCGGTTGACAACTCTGTTTTTAATAAAAGATCGAGCATACCAAGTACACCATTCATTGGTGTTCGTATTTCATGACTCATTGTCGCTAAGAAATCAGATTTAAATTGGCTGGATTTTTCCAGGTCTTCATTCGAAAGATGTAGCGCCTCCGATTGTGATTCCATTTCCGCTAATAATTCTTGGGTTCTCTCCAGTATCTGAAGAGTATTCACCGAAACGGCGAGGTTATTCATAATGACTTTAATGGTTTCGAAATCTTCCGAGGGCACCGGTTTGAAAGTTGCTAGCTCTATAACACCAATCAGTTTGGATTCGTATAGGAATGGTAGTAGTATGATACTGATTGTTTTGGATTCACCGAGTACAGAATGTGCATTGAGATAAGAATCTGATACTTCGTTCAAAATAATCATTTTTTGTTGTTGTGCACATTGACCTAATAAACCTTCACTAAAATCTACGATTTTAGGGTACTCTTTGCTCGACTCTTTAATTGCATAACGACCGTACAAACGAAGAATATTAATGTGCTCATCGGAGTGGGATGTATCCGCTAGATAGATAACACCTCGCCCGGCATGTAATATCTCGGCAAGAGCGCCGAGAACACTATTACTCATTGCATGCAAGCTCGTTGCACCCTGCATTAGTTCAGATACTCTCGCTATTTTTTCTCGAGCGGTGTTTTGTTTGGTTAAATTTTCATTGGCCAGAAGTACAGCCTTTTGGCTTTCCGATTGCTTTGTTATGTCACGAATAAAGCCCGTAAAAATTAATCCGTCTTTCGTTTTTACTGTACCAAGAGACAAATTGATGGGAAATAGACTTCCGTCTTTCCTTTTTGCTATTAATTCTCTATATCCTCCCCAGATATCGCTCTTAACTCCTGTTTCTAGATGTTTCTTAAGATATCCATCGTGCAGAGATAAGTGAGGTTCAGGCATCAATATATTTATATTTTGACCGATAAGTTCAAGTTCGCTAAAACCAAACATTTGTTGGGTTTGGCTATTGCAAGTTAGAATGATACCTTTATTCGTAATCGATAAGATACTATCCTTTGATGCATTGACAATATCCCGAACCGTTCTTGAATTTTCTTCGATAATTTGAGCACGCTCGTCAATTTGATCTTTCATACTGGTCAAAGCGTCACCAAGTAGGGACATGGTTGCAGTGCCTTCGAATTCGGTGCCTCTTCCCCAGCTACCGTCGCCTATCTTATTAATAAAATCGACGGTCTGTTTAAAAAACATGGAGACGGTTCTAGTAATAAAAATGGCTAATACCACCACCATGAAAATCGCTAGGCCCGTTGATTTTTGAGAAGAGGCGACGAGAGCGCTAATTTCATTTTCATGGGATTGAAAATCATCGATGAGCAAATTTTGTTGATTCTGCACCATATTTCTTAATGATCGAAGAATAGACTCAGCCTTGGGAGCTGCAACCGTTGATAGATAATAATTCGCTAAGTTATGGCGATCGCTTGCGCGGATGGCAAACATTTTTGCAGGCAAGGGTTCGAAGGCAGCGAGGGCGGTTAATAATTCCTTGAATGTCACCAATTGTGAGTTGGTCATTAGTTTAGAGTCGAGCTCTAGTGTTTCTCTACTTGTCTGAATGATCTCCCAATGACTTTCAAACTTGTTAATGATTGAAGGTTCTCCTGAGATAACAAACAATCGAATATCAGCCAGCCCCAAAGCGAAACTTCCTCGAAAATCAGCCATATCTTTGAGGATTTTCTTTCTGCCACTAGAGTCTCTCTGAAGGCTCTCTAATTCAATTAACTTTGTACTGAGTTGGGCAATATTTTCGGCAATGGGCGCTGCTTCGTTGACCAAAATTTTGGTTGCGGGGGTTGCTTCTTGTGTTTGTGCTATTCTTTCGATTCGACTTTGAGCGACTTTAAAATCTTGAATATCAACGCGAATGGTTTGCAAACGCTCGATATTCTCGGGATTTGTCCAGGTAGAGGAGAGCTGTTCCAGTTCTTCTAAAGCCGGGGAGATAGATTCTAACCAAGCGGAAGCACGCTCGAGTCTAAATTCGTCATCGCCAAGGATTATCCAGCCTCTCAGCGCGGCAAGGGATTGATGGATTCCCGAGGTGAGCGTCTGCGATGCTAAAGCTGTCGGGATCCGTAATTCTTTGACTCGTTGCGCTGTTTTTGTCAATTCAACGGTTTGCTCGTTGATTGAAAAGTACATTGCGCCAATACTGACAGCAATTATGAAGAATGCTGCTGCGAGTTGCTGGCTAAAAGAGAGTATTTTCATTAGTTAGTTATTTGTTATCTATCGCTCATGGGGATTTTATGGCGCTTGAAAATGCACATGTTTATTTCAAGTTTAGTTCAAGTTTGACCATTTGTTGGATTCATTTGGATTTACTAAGGGGAAACAACCGGTAATTGTATGAAGTATTTGAAATGGACCCACTTTAAGTCGTGTGAATTGTCAGTTTTTGAAAGACGTTATGAGGTTCGGCTGCGTAATTGAAACGACTAGTTCTGCGACTACTTCTAGGTTAAAGATTAGAGTTGAGAAATAAATTCTTACTTGTTGCTATCAAATGCAATATCACCTTACATGTTTAAACTATAGAAATTACCCCGCGCTACTCATAATATCTCGTTCTAATTTACGGTGTAAAAACTAATGGTCGATAACACCAGTTTTGGCTTGAAGTCAGCGCCGATTCTCAGCTGACAGCTATTAGTTTTAGCAATATTATTAATGATGAAAATGAACCCACAAAAAAGTATCTATTTTAATTTCACTTTGCCCACTTTTGCTCTGCTATTGTCAACTGCTTGCGGTGGAGGTGGCGGGTCCGGAAATGCACCACCGCAAACAAACGATGTGACACAACGACCTTCAAATAAAATCAATCATGCTTATTTCAGAGATATTGATGGTGATAAGGGAAAACTAGCTGGTATTGTTACTGTCGACGCATTCCCGATAATAGACGATGATCCGGCTAGAACAGAATCAGTGTGGGTTTATTGGGCGGGAAATAATGGGTCTCGAATCGGTAACCCGATACTAAAGACATCAGTCAATGCTATTTATGATATTAAAATTCCTGTTGCTACTGAGATTCCTAGCGAGGTAAATTCTCTGCTTCTATACCCCTCTAACGGAAAAGGGCAGGCAGAAAAAGGTACGCTTATTCCTTTCCACGATTTCGCAGCAAATATTGAAGTTTCTGGGCCAGGAGGTAACGCGAGTCAATCTTGGTATTACGGCACCGAGCGAGCAAAAATTTCAGTATTCCGAACCAGTGATGGACGATGTATTTTCGACAACGGCTTAGTCAGCGTTATCGACATGGCCAATACCAAGGATGAATCCTGGGAATCGACCAGCGGAAGAGTGCCAGAGAACACTGTGGATGACGCCGTGTTTCCTCCCTATGAATTTTTGTGTGGCAACGAACCCGTGAATACCCATCGTGAAGTCTCTGATGAGTATGGCGTGTGGACCTATTCAACCATCAATGACTCGATGCATTATGGTCTTGTTGTCTATGATAGTTTTGTTAAGTACCTTGGTGAACCTCCATTAGATGAAAAAATACGATTGCGCGTGCATTACGGCAGTCAATCATCAACCAGTGTTTACTGGGATGGCAGTTACGCGAATTTTGGTGATGGTATTCCCTTCCAATATTCTATGGCATCTTTAGATTCGATTGCCCATGAAGTTGGGCACGGCGTTCTTAACCGTATTTCTAATCTCAATATCTATCACAATGAAGTGAGTACTGATGTTCGGACGCTTCACGAAGCCTTTTCCGACTTAGCAGGTGTAATGGCGAAATATGAATATTATGGTCACCCTAATAACTGGATTCATGGAGAAGAATCGGAAGGAGCCGTTCGCCGTCTTAATCAAATAAAGACAGAATTTGATGCGATTGATAGCTTCCTAGACTATCAAGATGCAGGTGACAACTATTACCTGCGGATCGGAATGATCACTTATCCATTCCATTTGCTATCAGAACAATGGGGTCTAGAGGCGACTTATAAAGTTTACTTAGGAGCCGCTAGAAATTGCTGGAGTGCAATGAGTACACTAACGGATGCGGCGGCGTGTATCAAACAGCAAGCCATCATTGATGGATTTACAGAGTCTGATGTTATCGATGCGTTTAAGGCTGTTAAAATTAAATTATTCGATGATGGTGTGCTAAGTCACTTTAATTCTCGCCCTTATAAATTGCGTGTTGAATTTACCGATGATAGTAGAAGCACTAGTCAAACGACTGAGTGGCTTTGGGATTTCGGAGATGGTCAAATCTCTAATCAGGCTAATCCTGAACATGTGTATGAAACGTCAGGAAATTATCAAGTTCGATTAACGGTTATTGATCAGTCGGGTGACCAGGATTCATTTGAGCGCAGTTTATCGGTCACCGATCAATATTGTGCAATTCGAGAAAATTCAGATGTAGAGAATTCGTTTACGAGCGTCAATATCGCGGGTACAAACATCAATTATGAAAATGACCAGTGGGACTATACTCAATCCACCATAGAACTTGAATCACCTGAGAATGTCGTCATCGATATAAAGGGAGATAAAGTGTCCACTGAACGGTCCATCATCTGGCGAATTTGGATAGATTTAAACGAAGACGGAATCTTTGGGGATGAAGAACAAGAATTAGTATTGGATGTATCCAAAGGTGAAGGAGAAGCCTATGAACTTATGGACCTGCTAGATTTAAGCGAACTATCGAATGATGGAAGCGCAAAAAGAATGAGAATAATTGGTAAGTACGCATTATTCTCACCTTGTTATTCCAGTGTTGGTGAGGCGATTGATGTCCGAGTAAAATGGTAAATAGTTGACAGCCAACTCAAGATTCCAAGGACGAGAGCAATCAACAGTAATACGCTACCTACTGTTGATTTATTGGTATCCTTTATTTTGAACTTTCACCTGTGTTAATAAAAACGCTTACTGTGACAAATCTCAAATTCTATCTAGGGTAAAGCGCAATAGAATGATCATCCAAACCCACTCTAGTGAGTAGTGAACCAAATCGCGGGTCAGCCCTTAAGGGGCTTAATCGTGGATCATATCGAGTAAAGATTAAACAGTTGGAACGAAATGAAACGGCATCGTTTAGTAGAGAAAACGTTGTGTCTTTATCATCTATTAATAAATAAGCGATCGCTGTTTCGTACGGACACAAATAAGAATCATCACTTTCAGCTTCTTTTAGCAGCGGTGGAATTTTATCGATTTGGCCCGCATGGCCGTACGACTGAGCAAGTGCAAGTAACGAATACGGTGAACCGGAATCTAACTGAATACCCTTCTTTGCCAACTTTATCGCCTGGTCATGGTCACCACTCATTGACGCTGACACACTGGCGCCGCTATACAACATACCGACGCCTGGATGCAGTCGAATTTTTTCCACAGCCCATTGTTTGGCATCTTCAGTTTCTCCGAGCATTGCCAAAGACCAGTGACCCCAGTCCGCAAGTTCCACATTAAGTGGATCTAGCTGGTTCGCTCTTTTTAATGAACGTTTAACACCTTCGACATCACCTAAACCAGAATAATAAAGTGCGAAACCAAGTTCAGTTAATGCGATATTAGGATCTTCTTTGCGTGCAATGTTAAGCATTTTCCATGCATCTTGCCATCGCCAAGCAAACACGTAGGCTAATCCCAATGAAGAATGAGCTTCTGCAGAATCAGGTTTAACCGTAAGCGCTTCAAGAACTGAATCGACGACGCTAGGTAATATATCAATGGGTTTTTCATAATAAGTCATAATAATTCGGTAAGCATCTGCCTTTGCTACCATTGCCGCATGAAAGTTAGGATCAATTTGAATAGCTTCAGCAAATAATGAGATAGATCTTCGTAACGAGTCATGGGTAAACAAAGCTAATTGTTGTTGTCCTTCAATATACAATTCATAAGCGGCAATGTTGTTGGTTATATTTTCACCTAAGGTTCGTTTCTCTTCCGACAGTATCGCGACTTTGAGAGAATGAGAGACAGAATTGGCGATATCAGTTTGTAGGCTGAAGAAATTAGTATCATCTATATTGCCAAAATAGTGCTCATTCCATACTAAATTCTCGTTCGCTAGATCGTCTAGCTGAGGTGATATTTTAATCTTAGATTCTCCTTCAATACTGACTGTTGCATCGAGAACAAATTGTATTCCCGGCAGTTGTTCCTCAATATAAGAGTGAGTTTTATTGTGTTTAAAGGTAAACGCAGAGGATGCCGGAATGACTCTTAGCCCAGATATCTTTCGTAGCTTCAAAATAACTTCTCGTGTAATTTGATCAGCAAATGCTTCCCATTTTTTTGATTCACTACCTGACACCTCAAAAGGAACAACGACAATATACGGACGACTATCTTGCTGTTGAACAGAGGCAGGAGTGGTGGAATCATTAAAGCTGGGTTGGTTGAGTAGTACGACTGAAAAAAGGAGCAGTGCAGCAGTGCTAAAAAGCCATTTCTTATTGGCTAGTTTTACCTGTTTAGAATCATTATTAGGAGACTCCATTTTATCATGCTGAGAATTCACCTTTATTTCAGATTGCCTTATATTGCTATCTTCAACTTCGGTGTTGTCTTGCCCGTAATCTTCTTCCACATTAGCCACGAATTGATAGCCACGGCCTCGGATTGTTTTTATGACCTGTTGTCGATCGCCATTGTCACCGAATAGCTTTCTCGCTGTTTTAACATGGTTACTCAACGAAGTGTCAGAGACTTCGCGACCAGCCCATATTTTATCAAATAACTCGTCTCGAGAGATGACTCGATTTCGATTTTCGATAAGATAGACGATTAAGTCGAACACTTTTGGCTCGGTAGATATTGCCTCACCACTTATTGATAATTGAAATTGAATGGTGTTTATTTCGAATTCGGCGATTCGGTATTTCATGGAGTTCCTTCGCACAATGCAGTCGAATTATGCATAGTCCTAGGAATCTCCCTGGCTGTCAAGTAAGCATGGGGCAATCCAGATGCATCGTTCCGTCATTGAAATGAAGTACTTTAACGGGAAAATAATTCTCTTATATCGTTAAGAGTCTGATGGTGAAGATCGGCCGGGGAATGCTTAACTATAAGTTTGAATTCGCGGTGAATACTGTCCACATGAATATTCCGATTGCCTGCTTGATTTTTTAATCGTTGAAAATGTACCAGCGCTAAGTCGTGGTGCTTTTGGGCGATTAAATTGCTGCCTGCTTGAAACTGAAGTCGAAGCCAATCTATGTAACTAGTCGTACTGCTAATCAATTGCTCTGAGTTATTCAGTATCGATAATTCGACAACCGATGCCACCGATGCCACCGCTGTTGCTGGTACCGATTACGCGAGTGCGTCTGGCACCATTTTCTTCGAGTATCAGCAAGCCGTCGCTGATATTGAAATAACAGTCATCAATGATGAGATAGCGGAGTCTACGGAAATTTTCTTTGTGGTGTTATCCAATCCAATAAATACCCAAGTATCAGGCTCTGACCAGCTAGTTATTACCATTGACGACGATGACGAGAAAACTTCATCGTCAAGTGGTGGCGGGGCAAATTCGATTTACGGATTATTGATGCTGTTCAGTGTGTTAGTGCTCGTTAGAAGACTAAAAGTTAGACAGTTAAAAAATCAATAATAGAGAGTCGTTATCAGCAATTACGATCACTAGAAAATAAAAAAGCGCGACTTTTACGTCGCGCTTTTTTTTACTGAGTTGGTCAGTCAGTGTATTTAGTCATTATTGTTGTTCTGATTTGTATTAGTTCCGACTTCATCCGACATTTTGGGATGAGTGTCTAGACTTTATCGTACGATTTGCCCTTCCAAATAGCGATGAAATTACTCGCTGTAAAGACTTAAATCGGCCATATGCGGACGTTGCAAATATGGCTCTAGTCTTCCCAAAGCTTAGATTGTATTGCTCAAACAATCGGACACTTATCAGAGCAAGTATCCCTCCCTGGCGCATCCCAGTATGTTTTTTTCTAGTAGAACTTTAACCCGTTCATCTCCGAGTAGTGTGCGACTTTATTTACCAGATATGTATATATTTCCATAACACTGTCATCCATCTGGTTAAACAGCTCAGAGCCAGTAAATCTAAATATCGTTAGTCCAGATGCAGTCATTGTTCTATCTCTTGAACGGTCTCTTTTCGCTTGTGCTTTCGTTTTCTCGTGGTAGGCATGACCGTCTACTTCTACTACAAGCTCCTCAATTATATCTGTCTGACCAGACTCATGATTCCAACGTGTTAGCTTTAAGAGGAAATCAGCCCGATATTTTCTATAATCTCGCTGTTTTTCTACATCATAAACATCGATTTTGATATCACGCTGTGGATAGATTCTTAAGTTGAATCCAAGAGCATGCGGTTCACAAAAATCACTACATAAAATATGTTCACCTTTCCAATTACATGGAAAGCCAGGGAATGTATCAAACAGTGCGGTAAGAAATTTTTGTTCCATGGGCGATTCGCATGATTTGAGAAAACTGGCTAAAGACTTATGCTCAGCCGAAATTTTCTCGATTTTTTGTGCCAAGTCCTTTGCTATCCACTCCGCTATTTCTGGAATCAATTCCACTTTAGGTTCCTCATCTTATTATATGTCTTGCTCAAGGCAGGCAAGAAGCTCTGCCACTTTGAAGCGTCTTTCAATATCGCTGATAGTTGATTTCTAAAAACGGCCAATTGCGGACATTTACTCGAAAGTTCGCTCCTCAGCTTAACTTTATTTCACTCGCCATATTTACGATAGTTTTCTAGTGTATTTGCCAAACCTGCATCCACCCAGTCTATACCGCCAGCCAGCGTTTCAGTAGTTTTAACTTGTACGTTTCGAGAAGTATAAATAGCGCTTAATATTACCATTTGTAGCAAAATTACAATTATTAATAAAACTGTTACCGTAGTCATGGTGAGGGTTTCTCTTTTATATTTTAGCAAATGGCCAGGAGCGGACCTTTTATGAGCACACTAGCCTATCGATTTTCAAGCCAGTGCGTTTCTGGGCTTCTAACTCTTTGACTGCCTATTTCTATATCTTAAAATCCAATCTCGGTCATGCTTCCATGCAAGAAAGATATGAATAGCTTCCAACCTAAAATATATTCCAAATAGCAGCAAGAAAATAGCCACAAGATGTGGATTGTCCAACGACAACCAAGAATTATTACCAAACTCAGCATTACCAAGAGTTGCTGCTGAAAAAATCAAAATAACATTCGAAATCATGCCGCTTCGATTCGAGTTTTTAAGAATCTTCTGTGATGCTTCATCCTCAATCTTTTGTCCTTCTCTTTCTTCTTTAGTAATCATTAACTTCCCTCTAATTGTTGCATGAATAACAGCTTTCTCGTATTAGTGTCGAACAATTAAATAGATAAAATTTCTGCTTTAAGACAAATACAGAAAACGTCCAAGAGCGGAAGTTCAGCAATATTTTCTTGTTAGCGACTTTCTAAAAACGCATCTATGTGAGCGTTATAGGACTGAACTAAACATGATCGAATAGGTGCGTCCAATTCACATTTATTCCTTTTTCTTAACCATTTGCGTTGCTCGCTTTTTTTTGTCACTGACGTGCTAATTTTATACAATTTTGACATAATTAAATCTAAGTTAGATAGCACTAAACTATCACAGATAGTTTTCTCAATATAGCTCAAACTAGCATTACAATTAAACGATGGTTCAATTCTATTTTTTAAATGTTCATTTCGAGAAAGAGTGCCATCTTTCAAATTTAATGAATATGTTTTTTCAACACAGCGGGAACCATTTTGTATGTGTTCACACCCTTTTGTAAGAATCATCAACTCATATATAAATCGTTTAGTGGGTCTATTCAGAATATATTTACCTATATCATCAAACCCTCTACCGCTGGAACCAAGCTCAATTTCGCCAATTTTAATTGATTGAACCGTCCCCCAGTTATTTTTCGCTCTATCTGTTAATTGAAATATTACTATTGAATGGCTTTCGCCATAATTTGATGCAGCCTGATACCAATCTCGCATTAATATCCCTAAAATCGCTCCGCATTCGGAATGCGTATTCCAAAACTCAACATTTCCTTTCCGCTCATTCCCAGTCCTTTCTCATTCGATAGTAAAGATAGAGGCTTGCCGTTATACAAAGCCCCTAAGGTTGATCCATCGAAGTAAATTCCGCCTCCATCAAAGGTAAGCATTTTTTCACTATTTTGAATTTGACCTATTTCAACTTTGAAACTCGAATCTGCAAGCGTTTGCATCGATATTAGTATTAGAAAAAAATATGATATGAACTTCAAGTAAAACTCCCTTTTAACCGATAACAGTGTGGCAGAACGGACTTTATGTCCGTATATCCATGATTGACTGATAATAGCGAAAGCTTCCTTAGCCTGCAATTGGTGCGTCATAGCAATACTAAAGACCTATTATTAAATAGCGTATAAAATGACATTACTGTCGTATATCCCATACTCGCGGGATTTAGGAGTATATTTTTGGCAATATTTCAAACACATCTAAAATTGGAAAGTTCATTTTCAATTAAAATGCGACGAAGGGGAGCACGAGCGGGCTACTCTTAGCTACTTTAAATACTCGTTTAATCAGATCGAGACAGGTAGAAATGGGGCAATTAGAGACAATCATGAACTTCCGCTTTAAGATATTAGCACGCCTTCAGTCAAATCGTTCCGAAACAAAATCACTCATTGTAAGGCTAAGTCTATACCTTCTTTTCAAATTGTTAGATTACACTTGAGCGAATACATTTCATTAAAACATCGTGCAAGCCATTACAGTTTCTCCGAAAAACCCAACCTTTTACTTTGCTCGCTAGATAATTTAGCGGGCAAGGTGATCCCAAAATGTTGTATTAGAAGTTCTCTATATTGGTTGATATTTTCGATGGAATTTTCTTCTCGAATGTCAGCTCGAGTATTAATGAGTTTATTATTTGATAGAGTAATTCGACCATTATCTGTCGCTCTGGAGCAAACGGATTTCTTGGTAAAATTCGATTCTGGCGATGATTGTTGATAATCGCACATCTCGGTGAAATCTTCGATTTGATGAGCGTTTAGCGAGAACTGGTATTGGGGTTGCCATTCTTTTGTGGGGTTTTTTTTCATCAACACGAAGTGCTCGTTTTGCGGAATCGCTTTGTAAAGACTACCTCGTTGCTCCTCCGGCTTAGAGTTAATTTTGAGCGGAGATATAAATGAATCTCCAAATCCAACATCAGCAATCAAAACGTTGTTTTCACACACGACCAACAGTAGTTGGTGATCAAATGGCTTGCCAAGTTTGTCACCATCATAGACTTGGGCGGCCAATAGTTTCACTTTGAAGCCACTTGCTGCGAGAAGCGTTGAAAACAAGTAATTGAGTTCATAACAAAAACCGCCTCTTTTGTTGGCGATTATCTTTTCGAACAGAGAAGGAAAATCCAGTCGAATTTTTTGACCCAACGGGATATCTAGATTTTCGAAAGGAATGCTCTGCATATGGGCTTTGTGCAAATGTTGTAAAGTTTCGTGGTCGCTTTTTAATTCACCTTGGAAAGATATCCTTTTGAGGTATGCCTCTATTTGATTTTTATTGATCACTTAGGGTAACTACAAATTGATTTAGTTGTTCTTTGTGGGCATCAATGTCTATTCCATCTTCCACACAACAATAAAGCATACCTTGATAGTTCATACCGAGATAGGCATAAGTCATCTTAAATGAATCTTCAAAGCAGGGCGCTGGCTGTTCGTCACAGCCTGTGGAAATGAGAGCAACAGTTTTACCTTTTAATTGCCGACCAAGTTCTTTATGTACTTTCACTAGATCAGTGAAACGGTCGATAAAATTCTTCATGATGCTACTGGCAGAATACCAATAAACAGGTGTCGCAAAAATTATCCGATCAAATTCAACTAACTGCTCTATTAGTTTTAAGAAATCATCGCCACAGTGATCAAACTGATAAGAAAAAGGATTTATTTTGTAATTATTGAGGTTAAATAGTGCGGCCGGAATACGGGATGATAAGGCACAACTTAATTTCTCTGTATTACCATTTCTTCGGGCACTTCCAATGATGACTGCGGTGTTCATAAATTAATGGTCTCTTAAATTAGCTCGTACTATTGTAATCGACTAGTAATGTTACTTCAAAGCAATAATTATAAGCTGATACTCCATGAGCATCTTTATATAGGTTGATTTTCTAGGAATTGGGCTGTTTTCTTGTGCGACTAAGTTGGGTGGCAGTAATTCCGAGATGAAAAGCAATGTGGTAACGGGGGATGCGGGTTTTCAACACTTCATTATTTGATAAAAAATGCAAATATCGCTGAGTGGCGGATTGTTGAACCAGTGATACTTCGATTTGCTCTTGCTCGATAAGTCAGTGCTTCTCGAAATATTAAATATGATACGATTGAAGATCGGTAGCTGTGTCGAGAAGTATGCTATCCCCTCGATGGTCGATCACTATCGGTTCACGGTCTTCGATGGTAAAGGGCGAAAGTTTGGACTCTAATAAGGCGACCATGAGATCGGCAAATGTACCTTCTTTGAAAAAACGTTTGTTGTATTCGTTGTCATCATTGTCATATATGAAAGCCCTCAATAATCCTGACTAAACATAGCTGAAGGTCTTAGGGATTTTTCCAGTCTAGTAGATTGTTTCGCCTTTCGACAGGATTTTACGCGAACACAGTTTCTTGAAGCGAAGCCAAGTTTCGTCTGTTAATCGAGGATAAGACTTAATCGATATTCGAAGAGAATTAAAATACATGTCATGTTACGGAGCATTCTGAATATTGAGTTTCTCAATATAAACCTAGTTTTTGAGCGTTTACCTTTTAGAGGTGTTTGTTAAAATCGCTCATGCTAGGGCCTAAGATGCTCTAGCACTAGAGTTACACTTATGTACTGATAGAGAGTACAAATTACAAAAATCACTCATCACTATTCGTCCTATTTTCTCGCTACTAAGCTTGTTGTGGGTACTATTGGAGTCGTTGTGATAAGTCAGCATGTCTGGTGGGTATTTAACATTTTTAAACTGGTCATTAATTATATGCTAGGTTAATGAGTGGGCGACTAAACGCTTCACTTATGATATTGGACACTGATTTCTAAAATTGAACAGTGATAGAACGCGAGTTGTGAGGGAATTCCGAAGTTTGTGGGGCGTCTTTATAGGTAAGTAGTGGACAAACGTTTGTCCACTACTTGTAAAGCAGACTAAAAAGGTTGTGCCGTAAACATATTGGCTTTTTTCATATCAAACGTGGCATTTCTTATCGCTACGTATTGTAGATAGTCAGGATCTTCAAAGATATTTTTGAAGGTCGTTTTCGAGTCAGTCACCATCCATACATTAACTAAGTCAGCCTTTAGATCGCCTTTCATATTAGTCGCAGTTTGTAGTCCTGGAATAATTCTTCGTAAACCATGTTTGCGAACTACGGGTTCAATTTTGTTAAAATAATCAGCAGCGTCTTTGGAGGTTTTTCCCTCTTGCAGGTAGAGAATGTCGATAAAGAATGCTCCTTCACTGGCTGCCAAGTTAGTGCTTAGAAATGTAAGACTTAATATTAATACAAGTGGTCTTAAAAAA
The DNA here is from genome assembly GCA_019090895.1 of Kangiellaceae bacterium. Classification (GTDB taxonomy): domain Bacteria; phylum Pseudomonadota; class Gammaproteobacteria; order Enterobacterales; family Kangiellaceae. The sequence continues at coordinate 18,230 of JAHRVB010000175.1, read as the reverse complement.
ATTTTCATTATTCTTTCCTTGTTGAATTTAGGGAATGGTTAAGGTTTAAAATATCGAACTTCAATTGCTCAGTAAAATTATCCAGCTAAGCCGGTAGGGGCGATATTACTGACCAGAATGTCTATTGTAGAAGCTTGTGTTCCGATTGGTAAATCACCATTTATGCACTACGATAGTGCATAAATGCAAAAACGAAATAATTAGTTCTCAACAACGGCTGGATGCAAAAAAGCAATGTAGCCTTCTATCGACTTAGCTTTAATTTGGCACATCGGGTAGCACCAGGCGATGTTATCAAAATTTTCACTGTCGACTAGGACATGGAAATAATTCGCTATACCTTTCCAAGGGCATTCAGTGCGATGGTTGCTCTCGGAAAAATTTTTCATATTTACATCCTTTTTTGGGAAGTAATAATATTCATCAAGCAATATTGCCTCGTCGCTTTCAGCAATGATAGATCCGTTCAGTAGTACTTTCATTTTTGGACTCTCCAATTTAGGATAAAGTTGGCTGCGCTTGTAGCACTTTAATAAACTCTTCCGGTTCGGGACGGATGCGATAATTATTAGTTTCGTTAGCATATAATATGGTGCCATTCGAATCTGTGATTATAACTGTTGGTAAAACAGTGTCTGAATCATAACCTAGCATTTCCATTCCCATTGGCAAGCCATTCTTCATTTCTATACCCAGTTGTTTCGCAGCTTTATTACCATTATCCGTATAAAACTCCAGCTCTAGCTTATGACTATTTGCAAGTTTTATGGTGTTCTTTTTTGGTTGGGGGCTAATAAACTTAACTTTTGCACCGAGTGAACTTATACGTTTGTAGTCAGCAACTATTTCTTTGATTTGTGCCATGCATAAGGGGCACCAGTTACCTCGAAAAAAAATCATGACCGTTGGATTGCCTATAAATGTTTCAGAACTAACTCGTGTAGAATCAGTGGCCGTAATTACGAATTTAGGCAGTTGATTGCCTTTGGCAATTTTGTTATTGGTTGGTCGACTCAGTGATGAATACCAAAAGTTATAGATTAGAAAGCTAACAAAGCCAGAAATAGAAATGACGATGGCATATCCTTGTGGATTTTGCACCTGAATAGAATCAAATAGCGAAAGACCTAATCCAGTAAATGAAGCAGCCGTGATGATTGGAAAATGCTTCGTTGTTCTCGCTTGGTTCTTAAATAATACTAAACTCATGATAAGTATCATCACAGGGCCTGTCGTTAAAAATACGCCTGTCCATGCCAATGAAAATCCAGCGCTGGCCTGAATGTAAATACTGTAACCTGCGGCAGCCATTGCAAACATTGGATACATACCAATGAACATCGATTTTAATTTATTCATTATATTCCCTCTGGTTAAATTCTAGATAAATGGTTTTTCTGGTAAGCCCCCAATAAGTGGATTACTTAAAAACAAGATGGGTCGTAAACCAGACTTGTAATAAACTTAGCTGTAATAACGAGCCTTGTGATTAACCGAATTTATGATAGGCTATGCGAAATCGCGTGTACATTATAGATATTGCAAGTAGGTAGTGCATTTATGCAGATGGAAAATTGGGATGACATTCGTTTTTTTTTAGCAGTCTCTAGAAAAGGAACTATTTCGGCCGCTGCTAAATCATTAAAAGTAAACCATACTACAGTTTCTAGGCGTATCAATAGCTTAGAAGATAAGCTCCAGTCAAAACTCTTCGAACGAAGCAAAGATGGCCTTGTACTCACTACGGAAGCCGAAGCCGTTGTTAAATTCGCAGAAGAAATGGAAAATGATGCACAGGCATTTAATCGAAAGCTTTTAGGCCAAGACATTCAGCTGGAAGGTAAGTTAAGGCTTACGCTTCCGGACTCCATTTCATATTATTTTCTTAGTGATGACTTTCACAAATTTAATCAACAATACCCAGAAATCCAACTCGAAATCATCAGTTCAGACAGTCCCCTTAACCTTAACGCTTTAGAAGCAGATATAGCGATTCGCTTTACCGATAATCCTCCCAAATATTTAATTGGTAGAAAAGTGACTACTGTCGATTATGCTGTTTATGCATCTAAACAATTTATATGTAACAATCCTCAAATAAATTGCCCTATAGTTAAAGCTCTCACTTGGCTGGATGTTGAGGGCAGGCCCTTATGGTTAACCAAGAACTTCCCAGACGTTGAAGTGGGAATACGTTATGACTCAGTAATGGGCATGCTCGCTGGGTTGCGAAGCGGAGCTGGGATTGCGCAAATTCCTTGTATGTATGGAGAGCTTGACCCTACACTTGTGCGTATTCCGACCGGTTTTGTCGAGCCCGGTTGGGGGTTATGGGTTTTGCATCACGTCGATTTAAAAAAATCTTCGAAAGTGAGAGCGGCGTATCAGTATTTTTCGCAGGTATTAATCAACAAGCTGGGCCAATATTCGCTTGCTCAGTTATGAAATAATTAAGTGCTAATTCTAATAGTGATAACAATACAGGTCACAATATCAAGTTATGACAGGTTATTGAGGAAAGGGACTTTTTAACTTCGAAAGACGGTTTGATATTATCAGTATTATCCAATTGGACCTTAGCAATAATACCGCTAGTGGTTGAAAGTAGCATCGTGGCGAAAATAGACACCGGCCACCTAAAAGTAAGCTCTTTCCAAAAATCGAGTGATAAAATACGCATTTAGTTAGTTTCCCTAGTTGGCTGGTGTATTGTTTCATTCCAATGTGTTTTTCACTGCCTCTTCTTGCCAGAAAACAACCGGTCTTCTGCGATATCCGTAGCATCAATAAGGAACAAATAGATGAATCTTGGAAAGAGTACGAGAAAGAACTGGTTTCAGATGGCATGTATAAATGGGCAGGCGTTCTTACTAAGAATGCTTGTTTGGGGCAAGGGAAGTGCTCTAAAGCAAATCTCAAAAACTCATTGAGATGGGTGAATGCACTCCACAGTAAGCACAAGAAATCGCTTAAAAACTCGAGTTCGTTTGGCCATAGCGAAAAGCTAATGCAGCAGTTTATCCCTATGAAGTGACACTCTCTTGCAATTTAGGGCGATTAGCGATTTGTCTTGGTAAAGAAGGCTCATTTCAAATTCGTTCAGGTAATGCCAACGAATCGCTAACCAGTTTCGATATAGGTAATCACGATGATTATGTCTATTCACTGAAAGCGTCGTTTGTTCTTGCTGCGCAGAATGGGGCCGGCCGTAATCGAACGCTGAGTTTAACGGTTACGGATTCATTAACGGATAAAGTTGTTTTTTCTGATGTGACTAGTCAACCGTATGGTGTGATCAAAATCAAGAACTAAAAGTTTTTATTGAAGGACCTGTTAGGATAAGCGACGGAGTCATACCAAATATAGTTATTCGTTCAAAGCTTCGTAGTGAAATAGCCTGGACTATTCCTAATAGAGAGATGCAAAAAACATTTCTCTATTAGGAAATAACTTAGCGTTTTATTCAGCTATATCTATAAACGGCGCTAACGTTTCACGAATGATCTTCTTACCCTGTTTAGATTCATATTTTTCACCATCAGCAATAGCTTGTGCTTTTTCAAAAAGAGCCATAAACATAAATTGTTTATCTTTACGTTTATGGATCGTCATATTTTTGTATTCTGCAATAAGCTCCTTCCAAACAGCTCTTACATCAGACCAATAAGGACTGCTGCCTTGCCAGTACTTGTCGCCAGGAGAAAAATCATGTTCAACAATACGTTCGTATCGATTAACGCCAAGCTCTTTTGATAAATACGGCATACTTGTCACTGGAACGCCTTGCTTATCTAAGTTCAGTTTATAATTTTCTTCCTCTTGTACCCAACCAGTTGGTGTGATGGTATGGCGGTTTGTTCCCTCGAGTACATTGTAGTCGTCTCTAACACTTCCTTCACGACGTGGTAATGGTCGCCAAGTGGTTTCACTTTTCCAAGTTGAAAAATTAGCCGCGTGCTGCCATCTACCATAAGATTCATAACGAGGAGAGTCGTCGACTTGATAAACTGATTGTGACCATGTTCCCTTAATTGCTTGTTTGGTTAACTTTTTGGTTTCCCATTGACGGTTGCCAATGTACGAGAAGTTATTGTCTTTCTGAAATTGCCAATCTTGCCGCCAGTGTTTCATGACCATCGGTTCAGAAATACTGCCATCCTCTTTATGAAAATACATGACCATTATATGCTGTAAGCTAATAAATTCCTCACGCTCTTCGGCGACATATACATATTCGTTTCCCCACGACTGATACGGTCTTGCAGGTTTGTAATCAGGCGTATATCCTGCGATTTCCAAAAAGTCGAAGCTAACTCGATACGGACCAGCCATCGCTAAAATGGCGAGTCGATCTTTTTCAAAGCTAGACAAAGAATCGTTTTGAATCGATTTCCAACCTGGGTGAACTTCAGTGTCGAGAACATTTTTTACACCTTTGCTCGACCCGCCGCGAGGTTTCATATCGCATTGGTCTACCATTGCCCAGCTAAAGGTGAATTGCTTGTCTTCACATTCTAACGGTTTCTCTTTATCGCCCTGTGCCGACACTAGTGTCGATGCAAACAAAAACAAGCTAAATGATATGATGGATGTTGATAATTTTTTCATGATGAACCTTCTAATGGTTTGTATTAGTTTGCCTGTCTTTACTTTTAACGAAAAACAGAGTCGAGATCTAACTTTGATTATTAACGATGCTGGCTAGGGACTGTATGTTTGCTTCCAATCCATGCTGTGTTGGAAATTCGTGTTTTGCTTTTCGAAGTAAATCTAATGCTTGACCAAATCCTTGTTGATTAATATAAATTTGAGCACGTCCGAGCATCGCTTGAAGTCGTACAGTTTTAAGTCTTTCGGCCCGTTGGTAAAGTAATTCCGCGTGAGTAAAGTCGCTTTGGTTAGTGACTAGCTTGGCTAATGCGATGAGAGCATCGCCATTGCTCGGGTCGGTATTGATTGCTCGTTGAAACGACGCTTTTGCTTGGCTCGTTCTTCCATTAGAACCTGCTAGAACTCCCTCAAAATGGAATAAACGGCTCTTATCATAACTTGTATATCTCTGACTTCGGGTCTTCATTTTTGCTAATAATCTGCTAGCATGTTCCCACTTTTTCTCCCGCAACATCCAGCTGAGTAATCCATCAAAAGCACTCATATCCAATTGTTTTGACTCAATTAAAGCACCTAATAAAAAAACAGCTCGATTATAGTTTTGCTTAGATAAGTGTATTTGAGCGGCAAGTAGACGCGTCGCTGGTGTTTTGTCACCGAGTCTAATCGCCACTTCCATGCTGGCAAGTGCCTTGTCTTTGTCTTCGCTTTCTAAAGCCAAGTTAGCCCTTTGCAACCACATCGCAGATTTGTTTGGTGATTCTTTTAACATTTTATCGAGTAAGCTCCCGGCAGCCGAAATCTGTTTGCTTCGAATCAGCGCAAATAATAATCCTTGTTGAATATCTTTATTGACAGGAGCTAGCATTAAAGCTTGTTGATAAGCGCTGACTGAGCTTAAAGAGTCATTCAATTGCATATTTAAATAACCGAGCTGTGCATATGAATTAGAGTCCCCCAATCCTAAACTAATAGCTCTTATTAGAGAGGTTTGTGACTGTTCCATTTCGCCAATTGATAAATACAAAATAGACAACCCGCGATGGGCTCTAACCAGATCGGGCATTTGTTTTAGTGCGGCTAGATAATTTTTCTCAGCGCTTTCGGTTTGTTTTAATTGCATATGAATTTGTGCGGTTAATAGATGCAGCGCCGGACTAATGGTCTCTTGCTGAATCTGATGTTTTTCAAGTTTTGTTAATACATCGCTATATTGATTATTATCTAACAACGGCTTTAACTCTTGGGCAAGAGGATATTCTAATGGCGTAATTTTGGCTTCTCTTTGTTCTAGGGGAGCGCTAATTGATGGTAAAAACAATTGCGGCTCAGGTACTGATAAACGCAAGCCCTTAGCTTGTACATTAGTCAGCATTAGAAAGATAATTAATACAAAACGCTTATGTTTCATGAGTGGCTAAACTCCAATGGCCAGTTAAAAGCAGCACGTACAGGGACACCATTTTTCTTTGGGGCAGTGAACCGCGCTTTTTTCATTAGTTTTTGAATGATCGATTCGAATTCTGGGTGCGGATTTCTGACAATTCTGCGCAGTACAACCTTGCCACTTTCATCGATTAATACATCCAATTCCACATCGATGCGATGGATGCCTTTGCGCACTAAACTGGTTGGGTAGCTAATTTTAAGGTTGGTTAATAGTCTTGGAACGTCATCTAGCTCACTCAAGCCAAATGCTTGCCAATCCACACTTAGATTATCGACAAAAGCACCCTTCATATGTTCGATATTTGGTGGCGATAGTTCTGACAAATCCATTTGTTGCGGTAATTTTACCTCCGCAAATTTCATCGCTGGCCCTGCTCCATTCGCGGTTATGTTGATGCTCATCGTCGATTCAAATTGGTTTTTCTTAACCAATGGAGGCGGCGGTTTTGGAGGAGGTGTCGCAATGGTAATCTGCCTAACCGTTAAGGTTTGGGGTTTTAATAGTTTAAGTTCTTGAAACCACAAGACCGATAAAATTAACGTGGCAACCAATCCAGCGGATACTAAAAAGGCAATTGTTCGTGGCATATTAGAATCCTTGCGTCGCTATATTAACTTGGCTTGCTCCGGCAAGCTTTGCTTGATCGATGACCTTGACTAGCAGCTCAGTAGGCACTCGTTTATCCGCCTGAATAACAACAGCTTTGTCTTTCTTTCTGATTGATTGTGAAACAGTTATTCTCACGCCCGCGACACCGATATTAGTGCTGTCATACATAACTTCGCCAGAATCGCTAATCGCAATTAGTATCACATTTCTTTGCAATTGCTCAGTAGAAACTGCTTTCGGTTTATCAACATCAATACCACTTTCCCTTACAAAAACAGTGGTGACTATAAAAAATATGAGTAAAATAAAAACGACATCTAATAGTGGCGATAAATCGATCCCTTGCTCTTGTTCAGCAAGTTGTTGTTCTAGCCTGGAGCGCATATTTCATCTCCTCTTAACAATCGTTGGTTTTGGTTAGCTTCAATTCCGCGATGATGATGTTTCAGATAAGCATGTAATAACCAGCCCGGTATGACCATAACAAGTCCAATTTGGGTGGTAAACATTGCATCAGCAATGCCACTGCTGAGAAGCTCTTGTTGATCCATACTGCCATACGACATTTGAGTAAAAGTCCGTAACAATCCGACTATGGTTCCAAATAAGCCAAGAAGTGGTAAACAATTTAGCATTACTTGTAAACTATCTTTCCAACTGCTGACTTTAGCAATCCACTGTAGGTTCTTATTTTTATGAACCAATAGTTCAATGAGAAGCGTATAACAAGCCAATGCGGTTAATAAAATTAACCACACAATAATATTACTGAATATCGATTGAAAGTTACTCACGCGAGTGAATCCAACTTACCCAATCGAATCGCTGTGGTGTCTAATAGGGTATTGTGATTCTTAATTTGACGAGATAATAATGCATGCAATATTAAGGCTGGAATTGCGACCACTAATCCTAGCTCCGTGGTAATTAAAGCTTTAGAAATACCACCAGACACAACCGAAGGATCGCCCGCACCAAATATCGTCATCATTTGAAACGTTTCGATCATTCCTGAAACAGTCCCTAATAAGCCTAGTAATGGAGAGACAGCCGCGGTAATAGCTATAGCACCTAACCGGCTAGACATTTTCTGTCTATTTTCCACCAAAAAAGCTAATAGAAAATCATCTCTTTGCTCACGGTCGGGCGTTGAAATAGCAATTTTTATCAGGGTTTGTTGTGCGCCTTGTAACTGGTTCTCTAACTGTTTAAGGCGCTGCAGTCTTTTATCCGAAGTGCTGGAATTCGATATTGCATCGATTCGTTCTGTCAATAAAGGCATCAGTGCTGGTAATCGCCACAATTCCCACACCTTAGTCAGAGCGATGATTAAAGCAAACAGTGCAAATAACATAATGGGTATTGCCCAAATACCACCTCGCTGTATATGTTCAAAAATATTTTCTTGTTGTTTATTAATTTGCAATGCTCGTTCGAGAGTAGGGTCAAAATTGATACTGGCTTTCCCTATCTCTTCAAGCACTGCTAAGTTGTTTGATTGTTGTTGATCAAATGAATAAGTCATTTTGTTATCGTCATCTAATAGTCCGGCTCGTAAATCTGACATTAAAAACCATTTAACGGGACCGAGCTTTAATGTTTTTGCCCTAATAATTTCGCCAGAATCATGGGCTACTTTTTCTTCTATCCATTGAGGAGACAAAGATTTTTGTTGCCCGGTAACAAATTCTTGTAAAAATGCTAGGCCAAATTGATTGTCATTTCTGATTTGATTGATGCGTTGAACTGATAGTTCTTGCCGTTCTGCTAGCTCTAATAAAAGGCGTTTTTGGTAATTATCTTGGCTACGCCATTCTTTTAACCGTTGTTGTATTTTCGATAGAGCAAGTGTTTTATCATCCACTAGCCGACGATTTACGGCTGTTCTTTTACGAAGTGTCATGACCTTTTGTTGTTCAGAACGAATTGCTTTGGCTAATTTGTTCTTTTCAATACTAATACGTGCTTCGCGGCTGTTTAAGCGTTGCTGTGATTGTTTTATGTCAGACAGTAAACTCTGGCTGACTTCCACCATGGTATTGGCATTAACAGAAGTTATCAGAAGAAATGTGCAAACTAACATGAGTCGAACAACCATTTTTCTTTTCGCAACCGATAGAAATTGTTCGAATGAGTTTATTGCAATCATTCGGCTATCTCCGCTCTGGAGACGATATTTATTGGCAGGCTAACTAAAGTTGCGGATGCCGGATCTGTCAGCATTTTTACTGTTTGACGCAATTCAGAAACGTCGACATCAGTGTCTTGGTGACGCCATTGCCATCCTTGTTTACCGCTATTGCCAGCTCCCCAAAATCGGCCATCTTTACTGATGTACCAACCTTGCGAGGTACCTAGATACACTTGGTCAACTTGAACTTCGATGGTTTCACCTTGGTTTTTAGATCCAGTCAATTGCATGGTGGTTTGATGTAAAGCCACTCGTTGTTCAAACTGATTTATTTTATTGAGCAGACTCAACAATTTGTCTAGCTTTTCACTATTGCTTAATAGGCTTTTGGTCTGTTTGAGAACACTGCTTTTATTTGAAATAATATTAGTATTCACATTGGCATTGGTTACGGTAGGATTATTAGGACCAGTACTTGCCGGTTCTTGACCAATGGTTAGAAGCCTAATATCGGCATCCCATTGTTGTTTAAGAGGTGGGGGCAACCGCTTATGCATTGCAACTACTGTTGACGATATTTTTGCGAGTCCAAATTCCAATCGTTGTTGAGTTTCTTCCATTTCCGTCTGCTGTTGCAATAAATCAAAACGTTCTTTTTCAACCTCATCGCCGGCAGTCGTATGTTGGTCTAACAGGCTTTGTAATTGTTTTTTTTCTTCACTTAATAATTGTAATTGTTGTTCCAACACCGGTTTGTTCTCTCGCCAACGGTTATCAAGTTCACTGTGTTGTTGCTCTAATTGAGTCCACTGAAGAACAAGATTATCCAGTTCACTCGCACTAGTGTTAGCGCCTTGCACCTGCAAAATAGCTGCCGACGCGGTTAAAAGGAAACTGAGTGTTATTTTGAACATTAAATAATTAGACCTGAAAAAATGGATTTGCAATAAATTCTGAAAATAAACGGGAGAGCGTTAGTTTGCTCTTTCGTGATTGTCGGTTGCTAGCATTGCTCTACTGATACCGTTAAAAACTGTTACCCTTAAAACGCGTTAATTTAGCGTTGAAATACCCAAAAATAATCCAAACCGCTTGGTTTTAATCAACTTCAGACCGAATATAGAGCGTCTAATTTATCCTTATTAAACCGTATACGCAAAAGATAATCATTCCCATTTGTATTTGCAAGTCTTAATTCACTCTTTTGTCAGTAATTAGTAAAAGACTCATTTTCTAAAAAAAAGTGGAAATATCCTTCAAATGCATTTGCAAATCATTATCATTCGCATATAATGTATCGAAATTATAGCTCAGAATGGAAAGCAAAATGAATTTAAACAGAGCGCTCATTGTTGCCAGTTTAGTATTGGTAACTAATAGTATTTATGCACACACACCTTATTTAACACCATCTACTTTTGAAGCATCGAACCGAGACAGGGTTACCTTAGATGCAGCATTTGCGGAAAAATTCTTTGTGCCTGAGCTTGCTTTTAATAACAGTATTTACACTGTACTCACTCCAAATGGAAAGACGATTAATCCTGACAATATCGTCAAAATGAATTTGCGAATGGTGGTTGAGCATGAATTGAAAGACGAAGGGACATATCGATTTAGTACTGGAAAACGCTTGGGGCGAGTTTTTAAAGTCTATGAAGTCGACGGTAAAAGGAAGACTCTTGAAAATCCAACGGACCCAGTTCCTAAAGGTGGAAAACTTTTATCATTTTTCCAGTCTCTCACCTTAGCAGAGACCTATGTTAGTAGAGATGCACCGAGTAATATCGCCCTAAAAGCACGTAATAATGGTTTGGAATACGTCTCTGTTAGTCATCCCAATGAACTGTTTGTAGGTGAAACATTATCAATGATTAGCCTGTTTAACGGTAAACCATTAGCGGATTTAACCATTGATGTATTTGAAGCGAATGACCAGTTTAGTGATGAGAAAGCAACCATTTCTTTAACAAGCAATGCTAAAGGCGAGTTTAATTTTACTCCTGACAACAAAGGCGTTTATCTATTACGCTCACGATTTCGCAGTGAAGCGCCCAAAGGTTCGTTAGCGCCGGAAATCAGTAATACCTATACTCTCGTTATTGAAGCTGCCGAATAGTTTTTGCGAGAAAAACAGATTCCAAAACAGGATTTTAAGATGAAAAAATTAATGTTAGTTTGCATTGCAACGATCAGTTTCTTCTCAGTGATTAGTGCTGAAGCGGCTTCACATCGAAAACAAGTTTACCTTGACCAGTATGACCTTGATAAAGATGGAAATTTAATCCAGTCTGAATTTAATCAAGCGAGACAGCACAAATTTGACTTCGCTGATGAAAATAAAGACGGTGTTGTGACTGAAGACGAATATGTCTTTGAATACACTAACCGCATGGATAAGCAATTAGAGAAAGATAGAAAAGGCCAGGTAAAGCAAACAGTCGTTCGGTTTAAATCGTTAGATAAGAGCGAAAATAAACGGATGGAGTGGAAAGAGTATCAAGCTTCCGGGAAAAGAAGCTTTAAGCGTTATGATGTCAATGAGGACGGAGTCATTAACGAACAAGACCCACAGCCAGTAAAGAAGGAATGGAAAAAATCTAAAAAAGTTCAAACAGCACAAGAAATAGCAGGTAGAAAACAGAGCACGCTTCGCAGAGCAAAACGTATACTTAAAATGCCGACAACTCATAGCCGAGAAGGTTTTTTTACTAAGTACGATTTAAATGAAAATGCAACGATTGACCAAAAAGAATTCAATGCTCGTCGACGACAGGATTTTGACCGCGCAGATGAAGATCAAAACGGTTGGTTGAGCGAACAAGAGTATATCTTCGAATACGAAAATAGACTGGACAAACAAATTGCAAGAACGCGTAAAGCAGCCATTAAACAAACTCATGTTAGGTTCGGAGTATTGGATGATAACGAAAATGGGAAAATGACATTTATCGAATTTCAACTATCAGGCAAGCGAAGTTTTACTCGATGGGATACTAATAAAGACGGAATGGTCAATATGAATGACCCTGCGCCTGAAAAACACAAGCATCATGATAAAGACAAAAGCCATGATAAGAAAAAAACCACCAAGTCGGTAGCGAAATATTAGAGCATCATCAATTCAATTACGTTGCTTCGATGCGGGAATAAAATAGCTCTAATATAGATCTTAACTAGATCTTAACTAGCTCTGAATTAGATCTGAATTTGTTCAGGTATAAGGAAGTTTATTCCAGCATTGTGAGCGATGGCGTTTCAACTTGAATGACTACAGACAAAACAGAAATAAATTAAATGATACGACTCAGCACATCAATTCTTTCATGCATCGGCTTAGTGCTACTATTATCTCTTTGCAATGTCGGTTACGTTCTCGCCGAAAAATTGATATATAATGCACATTACGACAACGTGTTAGGTACCTCTCTAGATGTTGATATTTATGGTATTAAAGAAGTTCAGGCCAACGTCGCTCTATCCAAAACCCTTGAAGAAATTCAGCGTTTGGAAAACATCCTATCAACATGGAAAAATACCAGTCAGATTACCCAGTTAAATTCGGTGGGTAAAGATGATGATATCGCCGACGAATTGATAAAAGTAGTTTCGCTTTGTGAAAAATGGAGAGCTTTATCCCACAGAAAGTTCAGTTGTCGAATGGGTAAAATTAGACAACTATGGTTGGATGCTGAACGAAACCAGCAAGTACCAGACCGTATCAAAGTCAGGTACCAAGCACGTGACATTGAACGTGCCAATTTAACGGTTGACCTGAGAAACAACCATGTAGAATTTGATAAGACTATCTCTCTCGACCTTGCCGGGTTAGCCAAAGGTTTTATCATTGACCAGGCAACCAGTTATCTTCGCCAGTTATTACCTACAGCAACAGGGATTAAGTTAGATATAGGCGGAGATGCTTTTTATTGGGGCAAGCCGAATGGTGAAGAGCATTGGAAAGTACTTGTTGCAGAACCTCATTTTTTAACCGATTCAGTCGATGCGGCAAATGAAACTTCGCTTAACAATGATCAAATGATCATCAATCTTCAATCAATGGCCATTGCATCCAGTGGACATACGAGTCGATTCAGGGAGATAGAAAGGCGGCGGTTTAGTCATATAATCAATCCACAAGATGGCTGGCCTATGAATGATGCTCCAGCAGCAACGGTAATTGCAGCAGATGCTATTACTGCGGATGCAGTGGCGACAGCACTCAGTTCCCAAACGGCAGCGCAAGGAATTGATTGGGTTAATCAGTTGGATAATGTCGAAGCTTTAATCATGTTACCCGATGGTTTAAAATTGGCATCAAAAGGATGGACTGCTTATCTAGCTTCAAAAGCGGTGTACCAAGCAAAACAACTTTCAAATAATCGTCCAATATCTCCGCTCAATCATTCGAAAGAAGACACTGAAAAAGTAGTGCAAGCTGAGCAAATTGAAGGCAAAGACGTCAACCTAAATACAAAGATTGGCAGCAAAGGCATCTTGATAAAATATCAAATACCGGATCTTGAAGAGAGCACTAAATATCACAAACCATACGTTGCTATTTGGGTGAGTAACCGGAAGAACAAGAGCGTACGGAATTTATTATTGCTTGGTGAAAGTAATCGCTGGGCAAAAGAGAATACTCGCTGGTGGCGACGAGTGGGTCGAAAAAATCGTACTTTAATTGATGGAATAGCTCGGCCAACTAGAAGACCTGGTTTATATGAACTCTATTGGGATGGACTCGATGACTTTGGAAACGTGGACCAAGCAAGTCAGTATTACTTAAACGTCGAAGCTTCACGTGAAGGTGGTGGTCATGACTACCAAAAGGTGTCGTTTGAGTTTGGTGATTCGGTCAATACAAAAAATATATCACAACCAATTTCTCTCGATGCAAAAGGAGAAGTTGGAAAGGTAACTTTGATTTACACTCCACAAGAGCTTCAACTTGCGTCGAAGCAAGCCTCCCATCAATTAACGACTAGCCATCAAGAATTAGACGATCAAAAACTAGGCGTTCGAGAATTAGACATTCAAGAGTTAAACATACAAGAATCAAACATACAAGAATCAAACATACAAGAATCAAACATACAAGAATCAAACATAGAAGTACCACCCTCAAGTACCTCTCGTAATTTAGCAAACAACCACCAAGACTAGCGGAGAATTTCAAATGAAATAATGGGATGACTTTGCTTGAATCTTAAATACGAATAATTATCAATAGCATTACAAATAAAATTAAACTTAGGAAACTAATCATGAAATTTAATAAAACACTTATAGTTGTTGCGATAACAACCGTATTAAACTCACAAGTTTTTGCACAGGACACTTTGCAAAAAACGAAGGTCGGAGCAGAAAAAGAAGCTCAAACCAGTCAAAATATTAGTGTCATCGATTCAGACAAAATTGAGTCTGAAATGATCAACGATGTGTTTGATACCGTGCGAAATATTCCAGGTGTTTCAGTCAATAATACCGGTAATCGATTTGGCGATAATGGATTTAATATCAGAGGTATGGAAGGAGATGCAGTGGCGATTACACTGGATGGTCTTCCGCAAGGGGAAAGTCTAGATCCAATCACTTTTAGTCGTTATGGAATGTTTAGTTCCACCCGAAATGCCATTGAACCAGAGAGTGTAAAGTCTATTCAAATTGTTAAAGGGGCTAACTCAGTATTAGCAGGAAGCGGCGCATTAGGTGGCGCTGTTATGTACACCACAAAAAGCGCAAGCGATTTCCTTTCTGCGACTGGCGATGATTTTGGTGGTAATATTAAAGTGGGTTTTGATGGACGAAACGATGAAACAATGACTAGTTTTTCGCTCGCTAACAGAACCGGTGGTCTTGAAAGTTTAATGATATATACGGCTCGTGATGGGAGTGAAACATTTGCACACGATGATGGAGTGGATGTTGACGGTCCAGCAAGAGGACAAGCTGATCCGTTTGATGGTGAGAAGGACAACTTATTACTAAAGTTCGCCTACAATTTTTCGGACGAGCATCTGTTAGGTATTGTTTATGAAGACTTTAATAGTGAGCGTCAAGGAACGCCGCTTTCTAGGCAATCAGCGAGCTATTTTGATTTTGATACTAGCGATGATTCAAATCGAGAACGAACGGGTTTATTTTATAAGTGGCAGGCAAACAATAGTTTTCTCGATGAGCTAGAAATAAAATACGACCAGCAGGAAATCTACACTTCGGGATTAACCGGTTTTTCATATGCCAGCGGAGGTTCTATTTATCTACGTCAAGAAGACCGGAATTTCAAGCAAGAACTAACTCACTTTACGGTTGATTTTAGTAAAGTATTCGTGGCCGATGGTGTAACTCACGACATAGCTTATGGATTTGAAACTCAAAGTGGCGAAGTAGAGAACCACCTTCAAGATATTCGCTATAACGGTCTAACGACAGACACAGGATTAAGAACGGGATATCCAATTATCGATCCGTCGTGGGTGCCTACGACAGAAACAGAAACATCAACTTTCTATCTTCGCGACATTATCGAACTAACCGACAAGCTTACTTTAGTTGCTGGGTTACGTTACGACTCTACAGAATATTCACCAGAAACAAGTGATACTTTTGTTGATTCACTCGGAGTCGTTGAAGATTCAGAATTTTCAGCCGTTAGCTATCAAGTCAGTGTTAATTATGAATTCGCTTCGGAGCATCGAGTGCTTGGAAGTATTAGTACTGGCTTTAAAGCACCGACCACTCAGCAATTGTATCTAAATACTGGAGGTAGTAGTGAATATATTGACACGGCGCGTGTTGAGGATCCAGTTACTGGCAATGTCACTTATTCACCTAGTGGACGTACTGAAGCAGACTTGGATACTGTCACTAATCCTGAGCTCGACGCAGAGGAAGGTATAAATTACGAAATCGCATATCAGTGGAGCGGTGAAAAAGGCAATATCAAATTAACCGCTTTCCGTTCAGATTATACCAACCAAATTTTAAACCTAAATCAATCAAGAACGTTTGATGCACCAATTACTTCTGCAACTCTCATGTGGTGGCTTCCGCAATGTACGGGCGCAGTGGTAGGCGATAATTGTTATTTGATCGAACAAATCACAGAAGATACTTGGGGAGTGCCAACCAATACCGGGAAAATCAATATCACTGGTTATGAAATCGATGCTGCTTGGTTCATCAATGATAATTTGACTGCAACCTTTGCTTTTTCTCACACTTCGGGTGAGTACGGAAATACCGCTGAGGGTAATACAGAAAGTAACGTTTCTGGTTCATACGAGAAAGGCGACCCGTTGGAAAGTATCTCACCTGACTCTACTGTCATTGGACTTAATTATACCGGTGATAACTGGGGGGTTTCTGGATTTGCCAGATTAACGGATAGCGTCGATGAAGAGCAATCGTTTAATGCCGTTTTTTACAGTGATTCGTCCACAGTGGTTGATTTAACTGGATGGTACGCAATCGCAGAAAATCTAATGTTACGTGCTAATGTCACCAATTTGTTGGATGAAGAATATTTACTTTGGCAACGAGTTCGTAATATTAGGGAAGGTAACGGCGGATTCTTCGGTGGTGTCACTGACGATGGAATCGACCGATTTACTCAACCTGGGCGTCAACTTTCTGCGAGTTTAAGTTACAGATTTTAGTACACTTTTGAATCAATGCTCGTGTGCAAGGACGCAGTTGATTTAGCAGGGAGGCATTTAATTTTGCAGGAAACGTTTTATTGAGTGAGATGTATATTTAACTAATAAGATGTATTTTTAAAATAACAAGCGTTTTATATGATCAGACACTAACCAAATAATGTTCTCGGTTAGTGCTCTGTAATCCGTATCGTTGTTATCTCTTCTATCTCTATACTCAATAAGGCAATAGTATGAAACTATGTGTTTCGTATCACATCCAATGAATAGCAAAAATATCAAAAAGAAACTATTTCTAGCAAGTCGTTGGTTACACATTTACCTGTCCACCGTATTATTTTCTCTATTACTTTTCTTCTGCTTAACGGGCGTTGTATTAAATCATGTGGATTGGCTAGACAATACCAGTGAAGAAGGTGAAATGACAGTGTCTATGGCATTAAGTGAATCACAAGAACAGCAGTCATTACAGCAAGTACTCCCCTATATCCAGAAATATCTTTTGGACAAGTATCATTTAGAAACCATAAAAACAGTCGAGTTTGACCGTGAATCTAAAGAGATCATTTTTGATTATTCTCTACCCGCAGGATATGCTTTGGTAATTGCGGATATTCCAGCAAACCAGCTGACCATCGAATACAGCAAGGGTAATTGGGTCAATGTATGGGCTGACTTACACAAGGGGCGACACAGCGGTGAGGTTTGGTCTTGGGTCATTGATATATCAGCTATCTTTATGTCTCTGTTTGCAATCAGCGGAATGGTTATATTATTTCAAAATCGTAAGAAACGAACAAAAGGTATTTTGGCCGCACTGTTTGGTACGTTATCACCGGTAATACTCTATTGGTTTTTTGTTCCTTACTTGTCTAGTGCTTAAGTAGTGACTAAAAGTAGTGACTAAAAGAGGCTTCCAAATCTTGCTTCCAATAGAGACGACAAATCGTGCTGATTTTGGTTAGAATCAATTTCTGCTTCTGTCGGTAGTGAATTCTCGACGCGATTTGTTAACCGTTGAGCATGTTTTTATTGAATGTTCAAAAAAAACTATCGTTCGCCACCATTCAAAAAGTTCATCGCTCGTCGCTTTTCTTTGTGACGAAATTCCAATTAAATAGTTAACTTAAGTTAATAATTATTAACCGTATTTCTAATTTTTTTGCTGATCGAATGACCGCTAGAAGCGCGTCGGTTGATTTTTGTTTCCGTCATGAAAAAGAAAAGTCGATGCTTTGAATAAATTATTCAATCTCAATTTGGGATTTGCAACGAGTACAAAATGAGCGTATAAATTTCTGTTACCTATAAAAAAGGATATGTCTTACCGTTTTACAGGGAATGTAGTTTTCTCCTGATAACCTATTCGAAAACACTAAAATTGAAACAGGTTTCTGTTGGTGTTTGGTCGTTCTGTTGTCTTCCAAATTCTAAAAGAAGTCGTCCAATTTTTGTATAGAAGTGAAACTCCAAGTTAAGTTTTTTTTGGTCTCTGGTGACCATTGTTGGATAAAAGATCATTTACAAAATAATTAATCAAACTATGTGTAAGGTTGTTGACTATGGCTACGGTGAAATCGAAAGGAAAGGCGACTGAGAAAGAGCATCAAGACTGCTGCATGCACTGTGAATTGCCAGAAATCAGACTTCGGCAGTTTGATACAGGTTTAAATCCACATCGTGAATCCCTCATAAGGTCCATCGAGAAAAAATGGGCCAATCAAACTGTTTTGCATTACCACTTCTTGGATAATCCAGCGCAATGGCG
>JAHRVB010000174.1 GCA_019090895.1 Kangiellaceae bacterium | reverse complement strand
TTTAAACCATGTCGATATATTTTTTCTGCAGACTTGCTCAATCCTTTGTCTTGATGAACTAGAGCCATCATATTGGTAGCATGTTCGTCTGATGGGTGCAGAGCTAATGCTTCTCTAAGTAACCAGTAAGCTCTGTTTAAATCATGTTTTATAAGCGCATCCGCTGCGCTGTTTCGATAATACATCGCATAAAATTCTGGTTCTTCAACTTTACGTCTTATTCGAGAGTTTTTTGACGGAAAATAGTCGATTACGATGCCTGCTCTACTCATTAGAAAGTACTCTTCATTTTCCACTTGTCTAGGTTCGAAGAGTAAACTACGAACATGTTGAGAGCTAATCACTATATTGCCTTCTTTTTGATAAATGGGCGCAGAATCAACAAGCTGATAACCGGTCTCAACACCAACAACCTTTGCCAATGCCGTTGTTAATATTGCCAGTGATAGACAATTCCCTTGAGCGCGAGTTAAAGATTCTTCTGCGGTGAATGTTTTATTAAAATAATTATAATTCTTAACAAATTTTAATAAGTACTTGTAAATTCTCTTGTTGGGTCTCACATGACGATTGGTGTGAGAACTATAAAAAGCTTTAAAATCAGCTAATTGGTCAGAATTTAGCTGGAAAACTTGTTCAATATGATAGAGCTGAGGTCTGGAACCGAAAACATCGCCACTCAAGTAGGGGACTGGTGGAATGGGAGGTTTAATGACTGATATTGGTGTACTGGAGCAGGCGCTGATTAGAAGAAATAGCGTAATCAACGCGACTTGTCTACCCTTAAAGTTTAAATCGAATACTCTCAAACGGGTGCTCCTCAGAATACAAAATATATCAAAGAAGCCGCTCCACAGCAGCTAGTTTAGTTAGTATTATAGCAAACTTTAACCTAGCTATAGGGGATACTAAGTTACAGGATATGAAGTCGTAGTGGTAGAGTGCAATTTTGACCGGTTATTTTATGTTTATGCTCTTGTTATTGAGCCTCTGCTCGTTATAATACTCAAGTACAGAAGCTCGGTCACTTTGGCGAGAAGTTGTTACTTTCTATAGATAAATAAGACTTGGTATACTGTAAATTGCAGCTTAATAATAAAAATAAATAATGGAAGCAAATCTGCCTAAACAACCGACCGAACAGTCTGATAGTCGGCTCGAATCAAATTTCACCGGACAAAATCGTTGGCGTGAGCCTTTTTCTCGAAGAAAAGAGAACCACACTATTTCAGCTGAAGCAGTTTTAGATGAGCATTATTCGGAGATTCATCAAGAACTGAAAATAGGCGATATTTCCAAGTCTACATTGATCACTAGCGAGCTTCAGCAAGCGGAATCTAAATTAAAACAATCTAGTCTGGTTAAGCGATTTAATGCACACCGCACTCGCCAAATGATAATCATCTGTTTTTTTGCTGCGGTTTTCATATTTATAAATAATTTAGTGAACCAACAAAGTATGGCGACGACTCAAGTGTTAGCCGTCGCTATTGTGGCGTTGATGGTCAGTTTTGCCTTGGTCGAACGGAAAAAGTTAAGAATAGCCGGGAGACTGTTGTTGTGGTCTCTTTACACAACGTTGACACTATTGATGGTTAATAATGATGGGTTACGTGATCCAGTATGTATTGGTTACGCAGGTATTCTCATTTTTGCAGCAATGCTCGGACATAAACGGCAATTTGCAATTCTTTCTGTAGTTATTGGTCTCAGTTTTGTGTTCGTCGCAATCGCTAATCACAAAGGGTGGATAGATTACTCCAAAAATCCTTTTGGATGGGGAGTTGCTGTTGACTTTTTGCTTATATTTACGGTGGTTTCATATGCAGTGTGGATGTTGGCGAAAGACTTGAGGTTTGCTCTTTCTAGCTTAGAAGTAGAAAACATCAGAGTTAATAAATCAAAATTGGCCTATCAGCGTATTGCCCATTATGATCATTTAACGGGACTGCCAAACCGAGCAATTGCTGTAGAACGATTTAAACAAGCTATTTCACGTGCTCGACGTGATCAATGCAAGATCGCGATACTTTTTTTAGACTTAGACAACTTCAAAACCGTCAATGATTCTCTGGGGCACGAAATTGGCGATAAACTGTTACAACATATAGCCAAGAGATTACTCGAAGCTGTAAGAGAAGGTGATACCGTTTGCCGATTAGGGGGAGATGAGTTTCTTGTTATATTGGACGGGATTCGTGAAACAACCGATATCACCAAGATTTCAAATACCTTACTAAAAAACTTGTCTCGAACGATCAGAATAGAAGAGCACGAGTTAATGGCCACTTGTTCTATTGGAATCGCGATTTCTCCAACCGACGGGGATAATTTCGATGATTTGCGCAAGAAAGCCGATATGGCGATGTATCGCGCCAAAAATGCAGGCAGAAATGGCCTAGTGTTCTTTGATGATGCGATGAACAAGGATATGTTAGCCCATATCGATCGCGTTAATAGCTTACGAGCGGCCATCGCAAATAGAGAATTTGTATTATATTATCAACCAAAAGTGTGTCTCAAGAGTGGAAGGATTTTTTCAGCGGAAGCGCTTATTCGTTGGCGAACAAATTCAGGAGAGCTGATTTCTCCCGATGAGTTTATTCCCATAGCCGAAAATACGGGACTTATTATTGAAATTGGTGAGTGGGTGCTTTATGAAGCGTGTAGGCAATGCAAAGAGTTTCAGGGGCGAGGTATGTCTGACTTTAGTGTTGCGGTCAATTTATCATCCATTCAATTTAGACGCGGCAATTTAGAGAAGATTGTGCTTGCGGCGCTCGAGTCAGCCAAATTGGATCCAAGCTATCTCGAGCTAGAAGTAACAGAGTCGTTACTTATTGAAGATTCTGATGATATTAGAGAACAAATCGAATCACTGCAAAATATTGGTGTTACATTTTCAATTGATGATTTTGGAACTGGCTATTCGTCTTTATCTTACTTGAGGGACTTTAATTTTGATTTTCTAAAGATTGACAGAACGTTTATCGAGAATAGTACTGAACGAGAAAACGATATGTCACTGTGTGAAGCGATTGTTGGTATGGCACATAAATTAAAGTTGATGGTGGTAGCTGAGGGGCTCGAAACAGAAGAGCAAAAAATGGCGCTGACTGAAGCTGGATGTGAGTTTGGACAGGGTAACTATTTCTCAGAAGCTGTTCCAGTGAGAGAATTCTATCAACACTATGAAATAGAATCTCGCCGATTAAAACGTGCTACAGAATTAGACGAATTTGTAGGTTCCTTCGTTTAAAATTAAAAGTTATTAATGGGTGGACAAGATATGTTAGTGGGTAATATTCGTAAGATGCGATCGAAAATCGATGGAGAAAATAAAGATTCTTCAGTCGAGTATTCTCTTCCTATCGGTGATTCTGAGCTCGCGCTCAATCAATTTATAGGAAAGACTCTTAAACTAGAATTTACCGGCGAAATTAACTGCCTCCATTGTGGAAAAAAAACCAGTAAGAGTTTCTCACAAGGGTTTTGTTTTCCTTGTATGCGTAAATTAGCGCAATGCGATATGTGTATTATGAAACCAGAGACTTGCCACTTCCATCAAGGTACCTGCAGAGAGCCAGACTGGGGTGAAGCGAATTGTTTTGTACCTCACTATGTATACCTTTCAAATACCTCTGGGCTTAAAGTCGGGATAACACGTCATACCCAGATCCCCACTCGTTGGGTCGATCAAGGGGCGACCCAAGCAACTATTATCTATAAGGTAAATACCCGTCAACAATCAGGTTTTGTCGAAATGGCTTTTAAAGATTTAATCGCAGATAAAACCAATTGGCGAACCATGTTGAAAGAAAACCAACCCGATCGAGATCTGCACTTAGAAGCATCGGAACTAAAATCGAAGCTTGCCGATAGCATGGATAAAGTGATCGAGTCTTTCCCTCTTAAAGACATCGAAGAACAAACAAGTGAGGTTGTCAAAATCAATTATCCAGTGCTGAAGTTTCCTACTAAGATAAAATCACATAACTTCGATAAAACACCGATTGTTGAAGGAACTTTGATGGGTATTAAGGGGCAGTATCTTCTATTCGATACGGGGGTGATCAATATGAGGAAATTTACTTCTTATAAGCTAACCGTTTAAAATCATCTGTCCAATTCGATTTAATGGGTGATAAGCATGATATATCGATTGAGAGTTACAACAGTAAATCACTCTCAGTCTAAAAAACTTTACTTCTGATAAGTTCAGTTAGGGTTCATTGTTTAATTGATATACTTGTTTCATTGTTAACTCGAAACACCGGATTAAATTGTGAACCGTATTTTTAAAACCTTTTTACTAGCCACCTGCAGTATTTTTTCTGTTATCCAGTCCGTTGATTCAAAAGCCGATAGTGCTACTGATGGACGAGTTTTTTATAGCTATGAGTCTAATGGCGCCGATTTTATATCTGCCGTCGGAATCGGCACGTTACAAAAAGATCTCCATAGTAATCTGGGTTTCCAGTTAAATACTTCCATCGGATATGCGGAAGTATTAGCAGAGGACGGCTATTTAGAAGAATATGCTACGTGGGAAGCATCGGTTCGATTGGGATACTTCTCTAATATATCGCTGTTCGTAGAGTTTGGAGTCGATTTAGGCGAAGCGCTTCTAGATGATTACCGATATGATCACGATGACTACTGTCACTCAGATGAATACTGTTATGAAGATGATGTTGACGCTTTTGTCGGAGCTGGAGCTGGATTACGAGCCGGACCATTGCAAATCGACGCTTTTGTAAGAGCTAGGGAAATAGACAGTCGATACTGGGAAGCTGAGTCTGAATTATTTAGTGGTGTGCAAGTATCTTTGAATTTCTAAATATACAACCTAATTTCAAACGCAAATCTCAGGGTTTTAAAAAAGGGTAC
The DNA here is from genome assembly GCA_019090895.1 of Kangiellaceae bacterium. Taxonomy (GTDB): domain Bacteria; phylum Pseudomonadota; class Gammaproteobacteria; order Enterobacterales; family Kangiellaceae. Next base: position 8,099 of record JAHRVB010000174.1, on the reverse strand, counting down.
TCAGCCAGTGCCCTTTTTATTATGAATTCATTGAATACTTGAATCGATTTAGTTTTAGCACTGAGCTAATTCTAGCGCCTGTTATGGTCGAGTTTGTCCGCTACCTAGAATAACAAATTTCTCACTGGTTAATGATTCTACTCCCATAGGGCCATATGCGTGTAACTTGCTAGTAGAAATACCAATCTCTGCTCCGAGCCCAAGCTGTCCACCGTCGGAGAATCTAGAGGAGGCGTTAACCATCACTACAGATGAATCGATTTTTTTGACAAACTGCTCGGCTGTCGATTTATTTTCAGTCACTATAACTTCTGTATGGGCTGAGCTATATTGTTGAATATGTTCTATGGCCTGAGTAAAATCTTTGACTTGTCGAACCGCAATTTCTAAGGCCAAATATTCAGCATCGTAATCTTTTTCTGTAGCTAATGCCGCCCCAGGGAAATAACGTCTACTACTTTCACAAGCATGAATAATAACTTCTTTTTCAGCCAGAGCTTTCGCGATCAACGGAAAAATATCGGCGGATATACTTTCATGCACAAGTAATGTTTCGAGTGAATTGCATACCCCGGGTCTTTGAACTTTACCGTTGAGTAAAATCTTAATGGCGTTCTCAATGTTAGCTTCTGCATCAATGTATAGATGACACACTCCCTTAAAATGTTGTATTACTGGTATTCGGCTATTCTTACTGACATATCGAATAAGGCCTTCTCCTCCACGAGGAATGATAAGGTCGACAAGTTCGTTGAGAGTTAGTAGTTCTGCCATATGTTTTCTATCTGGATCTGAAACGATACCAATTGCGCCTGTGGGAATACCATTCTCCTCAAGTGCTTTGTGTAAACACTCACCGATGGCAATATTTGAGTGAATCGCTTCTTTTCCACCTTTAAGAATGATCGAATTTCCTGCTTTGAAGCAAAGGGCAGCCGCATCCGCTGTTACATTAGGGCGTGATTCATAAATCATGGCTATCACTCCAAGAGGAATGCTGACTTTTTGCACATCTAAACCGTTTTCCAATTGGTATTGATGTTTTATTCTACCAATAGGGTCTTCTTGATTCGCGATTTGTTCAATGGCTAAGGCAATATCCTCAATGCGAGAAGGATCAAGTTTTAATCGGTCGATCATTGCGTTACTCAAACCATTTTGTTTTGCTGCAACCAAGTCTTTTAGATTTTCTCTAATAATTTCGTTTTGGTTTTCACGCAGCTTATTGGCCATATCAACAAGTGTCACCGTTTTAGTTTCTGGAGATAGGGTTGCAATATGGCTGGCGGCTTGTTTGGCTTGTTCTGCTAGAGTTTTGATGGAAAACATCGTTATTTCCTTATTTGGATTGATCAGACATAAGAACTAAATCATCGCGCTCAATGACAACGTCGCTGTCGAAATAGCCTAAAATGGATTCGAACTGTTCGCTAGGAATACCTTTTATTTGTTCTATCGCAGTATGGTTGTATTGGCATATACCTCTGGCAATTAATCGATTGGTTTCATCGCAAATGATGTCTGCAGCTTCCCCCTTATCGAAGCGACCTGATATACTTCGGATACCAACGCTTAATAAAGATGCACCATTGGATTCAATGGCGTTGACGGCACCTAGGTCGATTTTTATTTCACCTTTGGAGGTAAGGGTATGTTTTACCCAATGCTTGCGAGCCGTTAGTTGTTCGGAATTGGCAATAAACCGTGTGCCGATTGATTTACCCGCAACGAACTTTTCAAAATTCTGTGATTTACTTCCTTTAAACAAAAAGGTATCAATACCATTAGTAGTTGCTTTAATAGCAGCTTCTAATTTTGTCTTCATTCCGCCCGTTGCGAGATGATTGGTTGTTCCACCCGCTTTAGCGAATATATCATCGTTTATTCTATCGACTTGAACGATTTTCGTGGCCTCGGGATGGATATTGGGATCTGCGGTGTAAAGACCGTCAACATCTGAGCCAATCATTAACACGTCAGCTTGACTTAATATCGCTATCATCGCTGCTAGACGATCGTTATCGCCAACTTTTAACTCTTCCGTAGCAACTGAGTCATTTTCGTTAACAATGGGTAAAATATTGTTATCTAATAACTCGTTGATAGTGTTGCGAATATTGAGATAACTCTCTCTATTTTGCAAGTCTGCGTGAGTGACCAATATTTGTGCACAGGGCTTATCAAAAAATCGCTTCCAATTGGACATCATGGCATTTTGTCCAACCGCGGCCATAGCTTGTTTTTGTGCCAGTGAAGGATTGTTGCCTGCCTGTTTAATGTATTTCCGACCTGCTGCGACACTACCCGAAGATACGAGAATCACCAGCTTGCCATCCATTTGACATTGGTGAATAAATCGAGCGATAGGCAAGGTGTATTGTGCACTACAACCATCACCACTGGGTGCTATTAATGCGGAACCGATTTTTAGGACTATCTTCCTGCAATCCTGATATAACATGTTAGAACTTCATTTATTGAATAATGAGTTATATTTACACCATTTTTAGGGATTTCGCCAATTACTAACAATCATAAAACTGATTAATATGAGGACTCCTTATTTGAGCCAGAGCCATTTTGGTGCAACGAGTGGAGGGCCGCTTAACCTTCGTCGTTGAATTTAGCTTCGACTCGGAGCTTTGTTTTGATATATTCGCTGCGTGGTACGTGGAGTAATGCGTTTATTTTATCCAAATAGTGCCGCTCGTGGGCGTCAACATCTCCATCGATATGGGCCATTTCCCACAATTGTTCAATAATAGTTATTTTTTGTGATGCTGAGAAATGTAGATTGATTACACTGGTGAATTGATAGAAATCCGTGGCAAGTTCCAGCTCTTTACTCGCGAGTTCTGTTAATTCTAGTTTTTCCGCAATTGATAGGTCAAATTGCCGATCAATCAATTGACTAAGATGAAGGGACTCACTTTCGCAGACTTTCCCATCTGAACGGGTCATCTCTACGAGCAAGACACAAACGGCGAGTTGCAGTGCGTGTTTTTTTTCTTGCTCCGTTTGTTGAGGTGCAGGAGAAAGATTGTCGAAGAATTGTTTTATTGACTTAAGCATGCCATTTCGCTCATTTTATGAAATTGGATGAAAATCATCACATTTGACTAGGTGTTAATGGTAAATACCATTTAACATATTAGATTAAGAGCTTGATGGTTCTCAACCGTTAATTGTTAGATTATATTAAGTTACTCGTTAAATCGTACCAAGGATATCTCAGTGAGTTTAAAACAGTTTATTAGAAAGTCTCTATTTGGCGGCATTGTAGTGCTCTTGCCCATTATTATTTTGAGTTTTATCTTAAAGTGGGCTTTTTTCTTTGTAACTGATTTGATTCAGCCGCTAACCAACTACGTGATTTCAAATTACGCGTTTCCTGAATTGACTGCTGACGTCATTGTTGTGTTTGTGATTGTTTTGGTTTGTTTCTTTGTTGGCACTCTTGTTACAACTACCATAGGCAAGTGGATGCATGCTCAGTTCGACCAGTATTTAGTAAAACTAGCACCAGGTTATAAAATCATCAAAGAAATAGTCGGTCAGTTTTTTGGTAATGCTGATTCCTCACCGTTTTCGAGCGGTGAAGTCGCTCGCGTTCGACTGTTTGGCAAAAACTCTCCGACTACTGTTACAGCTATCGTTACTTCTAAACATTCTGATGGAACAATCACTATTTTCATGCCAACGGGACCGAATCCAACATCAGGAAATATTTATCATGTACCGCAGGAGTTGGTCGAATATTGTCCGAATATCTCCGTTGAAAATATGATGAAATCAATAATTGCATGTGGCGCCGGAAGTGGGGCATTATTTGACTCAGGGAAGCAAACAGGCGACTAGAAACGTAGCGTGAATCAGTAATAAATAACTTGAATATATTGTCTAATTCAAATTGATCCTGTTAATCTAAACTTAACCAAATAAAAGCGGAATTAAAAATGCGTGTCGTTGAAATATTGTTAGTCGAAGCTCCCCACAAACCTGGGAATATGGCAAAAGTTCTCGGCGTATTAGGTGACATGGACGTGACTGTTGAGGGGCTTAATGCGGTACGCCGGCTCGATAAAGACACCATTTGGGAAATTACCATCGAGTACGATGATACTCTTGATGTTGATTTAGTGATCGAACAGATTAATTTACTGCCAGAGACCACCATGGTGGGTAAATCAGACCGTGTTTTTAATCGACATAAAGGTGGGAAAATACAAACAACTTCCCGTATCGCGATAAATTCGTTAGAAATACTAAGAGACGTTTATACCCCTGGCGTGGCTAGAGTGTGTCAAGCGATTAAAGAATCTCCTGAGAAAATCAAAGAATATACTAATATTCAAAATACCGTAGCAATAGTCACTAACGGTACGGCTATTCTAGGGTTAGGTGATATCGGTGCAGAAGCGGGTTTACCAGTCATGGAAGGTAAAGCGGCAATTTTGTCAGAATTGGTCGAACTTTCTGGTGTCCCTATTTTATTGGATACCAAAGATAGTTTAACCATCATTAAGACCGTTGAAGCCATTTCACCTTCATTCGGCGCAATTTTATTAGAAGATATTAGAGCACCAGAATGTTTTGAAATCGAAAGCGAATTAATTAGGCGCATCAATAAGCCCGTTTTTCACGATGACCAACACGGTACGGCAATTGTCGCGTTAGCTGCTTTGTTATCAGCCACCAAGAGAACTAATGTCAATATTAAAGATTGTGTGTTTGGTCAAGTAGGCCTGGGTGCTGCTGGCATTGGAATCTGCAATCTAATGCGAAGCTACGGTGTAAAAGAGGTATTAGGTTGCGATATTAATAAAGATGCACAGCTTCGTTTAAGCGACCTTGGTGGTCAGCCGGCGGATTTGGACGAATTGATGGCTAAAGCTGATATCGTAGTGGCTACAACGGGCGTTAAAGGATTAATCAAGCCGGAAATGGTGCGCGAGGGGCAAATCATCATGGCTTTGACCAACCCTGATCCTGAAATCGAACCCAACGTCGCAATAGAACGAGGCGCCCGTTATGCTACTTGTGGAAAAATCGTCAACAACATGCTGGCTTTCCCAGGGTTATTTAAAGGGACGTTAGATGCCGGAGTGACTGAAATTACTCACCAAATGCGGATCGCGGCAGCAGAAACCCTGTCCAGCTTGGCTAAAGCTGACTCATTAGTGCCCTCGGCCCTTAATAAAGTCGCACACAACGCCGTTGCGAAAGCAGTGTATGACGCAGCATTAAATAAGTAGTCTTTCAATCAACGAGTTTAGGCTGTTTGAGCGAAAATTAACGGAGCAGATATTATGGTTAAGATAGTCAGTTTATTTATTGGGACGTTTGTTATTGCGTTGTTATCGATCAATGTTAACTCGGTAGAACTGAAAAAAGTCGAGGTTGAATCCAATGGTCATACAATGATTCTGTGGAAAAAACAGCCTGACGCGACTCAAGTAAAACCATCTGATGTATCTAAACAAATATTGTTGCTTCATGGTCGAACCTGGAGTTCATTGCCTGATTTTGATTTGCAAGTTGAGGGCGAGCAGGTTTCAGTGATGGATAAGCTTGTCGCTCTTGGATTTACAGTTTGGGCTTTGGATGCAAGAGGGTACGGACAGACACAAAGGGATTCCTCCGGTTGGAATAATCCGAACAAAGCTGCCAATGATGTCGCTAATGTGGTTCGTTGGATCACCAATGAAACGACTCGTAAACCGGTTGTTTTTGGTTGGTCTTATGGTTCGATGGTCGCTCAGTTAATGGTACAACAAAATCCACAGCTAGCATCGGCTGCTATCTTATATGGTTATCCAATTGATCCCGAGAAAAAGGTAACTGAACCTAAGATGCCAAAAGTAGTTCCTAAAAATGCTAACACGGCTAAAAATGCGGCGAGTGATTTTATTACGCCGGGTAGTATCTCCCAAAAAGCAATTGATATTTATGTGACGGAATCTCTAAGAGCCGACCCGTATCGAGCCGATTGGAATAAATTATCTGAATGGAATCAGCTCGATGGTAGTAGAGTCACCGTTCCTTTATTGTTGATACAAGCAGAGTTTGATCCCCTTGCTGAATCTGAATCACACGCTCGCTTCTTTGTGAAAGTGGCTAATGCAAACAAACAATGGGTCGTTCTTGCAGGGGGCGATCATGCCGCGTTGCTTGAAACACCAAAAGATAGATTGGTACATTCAGTGAATGATTTTGTGGAGTGGCTAGAAAAATAATGCCCCATTCTCTTATTGGCGTGATTCAACTAGCAAGCGATTAAATCCTTGTTTGATTTATTATGACTGACAGCAATACTAATACTCCTAAAATACAAAATATTTTAGACTTTAAAACGATAGACCTCCCTATTGTCAGTATTCTCGAACCATTTAAAAAGTCAGTCAACTCTTATAGAAATATAGTCTTAAATGCTGAGCCCGGTGCGGGTAAAACGTCTATTATTCCGCTTGCGCTGTTACCACTGATTGATAAAGACAAAAAAATACTGTTACTGCAACCGCGCCGAATTGCAGCAAAAAGTACTGCTGCTCGACTAGCTGCCATTCTTGAACAGCCACTTGGAGAATGCATTGGTTATCGCATTCGAAATGAATCTAAAGTTTCTAGAAAAACTCGTATCGAAGTGATTACAGAAGGGATTCTGCTGAGAATGTTGCAAGCGGATCCAGAACTCATTGATGTCGGTGCAATTATATTCGATGAATTTCATGAGCGAAATTTAGAAAGTGATTTGGGGTTAGCCTTTGCTATCGAAGTGCAACAATCGATAAGAGATGATTTAAAGCTTGTGATAATGTCTGCCACGCTTAATTCGAATGCGCTGGTGGAAATGTTGGACGATGTCTCAGAACTGTCTTGTGAAGGACGTTGCTTTCCTGTCGCTGTAGAGTATTTACCACCAGCTCGAAACTCAAATTGGTTAGGTGTGTTGATTGAAGCGGTGAACAAGTCTGTTAATTTTAAACAACTAAATGAATTGGGTGAGTTAGAAAATCAAGATGTATTAGTGTTCTTGCCGGGAGCAGGCGAAATTAACCTGGCGAAGAAAAAATTAGATGAGTTTTATTCCGAGCGTGATGACTTGTTGGTTTTCCCTTTATATGGCTCCCTCGATTTTAAACAACAGCAACGAGTCTTCAAAAGACAAGTTGGTTACATAAAAATAGTCTTAGCGACAAACATTGCTGAGACTAGCTTAACAATTGATGGAATTGCTACGGTTATTGACAGTGGATTAATGAAGCAAAGTCAATTTGATCCCAATTGCGGTTTTAATCGATTAGAGACCAAGAAAATATCCAAAGCATCCGCCATTCAAAGAGCTGGTCGAGCTGGGCGATTAGGGCCTGGAAAATGTATACGACTGTGGTCAGAGTCAGATCCCATTAGAGAGCAATCGGTCCCTGATATTCTAAGAGAAGATTTAGCGTCTTTTGCACTCGACCTGTCTCGATGGGGGATTACTGATCCTAACGAACTTTGCTTACTTGACCAACCAAATGAAGGAGCGCTCAACCAAGCGCGTTCGTTACTTTCTGGGATGGATGCGATTGACCATAAGTTACGATTAACAGAGAAAGGAAAACTAATTGCGTCATTGGGAGTGCATCCTAGAATAGGGCGAATGTTGGTTGCCTCAATTGATTACGCAACTGTTGAAATGGCCTGCTTGCTAGCGGCAATGTTAGAAGCTAAAGATGTTTTTCAAGGTGACAAGCGGTTTGACCCCGATTTTCTTTCAAGAGTTTTTTTTGTATTGGAAACTTCGCGGCCAGATTATCAGGTATCTCAAATTAAACAGCAGGCAAATCAACTCTTCCAAAAATCAAAAAAAGATCTTGATTTTCATCCGAGAAAACAGCACACATTAGAACGGTCGATTCCCTATGTGAGTCAGTTACTCGCTCATGCCTTTCCTGATCGAATAGCGATCAAACGAAGAAATAGTTATAAGCTTTCCAACGGAACTGGCGCTGTTTTACAGCAGTCTTTTTGTAAGGATTCGGATTTATTGGTAGTTGTTCATTTAGGTGGTCAATCAAATTATGGTGGTCAAACTAGAAACAGCCGCCAACCAG
>JAHRVB010000173.1 GCA_019090895.1 Kangiellaceae bacterium | reverse complement strand
GCCAAAACCATGCCCTCAGACATTCCAAAACGCATTTTTCTTGGTGCGAGGTTTGCTACCATGACCGTTAACTTGCCGACTAAATCTTCAGGATTATAAGCGGTCTTAATACCTGCGAAAACTTGTTTCTGTTGTTCTCCAAGAGATAAGGTTAAACGTAATAACTTGTCAGCATCTTCCACGTGTTCGGCGGCGATAATTTCAACGATTCGTAAATCAATTTTGTCAAAATCTTCAAATTGAATTTCTGGCTTTATTTCATTGCTTTGTTGTTTTGCTTTATTAGATTTCTTTGTTTTCTTTTTCTCTTCGCCGCTAGATTCGACTGAGGAATCTACCATTGCTTGAACTTGCTTAAGTTCGACTCGTTTCATTAAGGGTTTAAACTGATTGAGTTTATGATCCAAGAGTGGATTGTTAATATCGCTCCATTGAAGGGGAACGCAGTTTAAAAAATCTTCTACGTTTTTGGCCAAAAGTGGTAACACAGGCTTTAGATAAATGCTGAGTATTCTAAATAGATTGATTCCCATAGAACAAATTTTAAGTGCTTCGTCTAACGTGCTTTCATCTTTAGCTAACGTCCAGGGTGCCTTTTCATCAATATAAGTGTTTGCTTTGTCGGCCAATGCCATAATCATTTTACAGGCTTTGCCAAATTCGCGACCTTCATAGCAATCTGCGATTTTATCGGACTCTTGCTGGAATAACTGAAGAAGTGCTGGCTGATCGATTTCTGAATGTAATTTACCGCCAGATTTTTGTACCAGCTTGGCACATCTACTTGCAATATTGACATACTTATTGACCAAGTCTGAATTGACTCGTTGAACAAAATCTTCGAGGTTTAAATCAAAATCGTCTATTTTGTTGGATAATTTTGCAGCAAAATAGTATCTCAAGTATTCCGGCGCTAAATGTTCTCTATAAGTCGCCGCCTTAATGAATGTGCCTTTCGACTTGGACATTTTAGTTCCGTTAACGGTTAGGAAACCATGAGCGAAGACTTGGGTAGGTGTTCTGTAATCTGCAGCGCTTAGACACGCCGGCCAAAACAAGCAATGAAAATTGATAATGTCTTTACCAATAAAATGATAGAGCTCTGCTTCACTATTTTTATTCCAGAATTCATCAAAATTAAGCCCTGGCGTTTTATCACAAAGGTTTTTGAAACTGGCCATATAACCAATCGGTGCATCTAACCATACGTAAAAGAATTTGTTGGGCTCATTCGGTATTTGATAACCGAAATAAGGTGCGTCTCGGGATATATCCCATTCTTGTAGGCCCACAGATAACCATTCATTAAGCTTATTATAGATTTGTTGGTTAACGCCTGTTTTAAGCCAAGTTTTTAACAAACTTTCGAAATCCTGCAACTTGACGAAGAAATGCTCGGAATCTTTTAAGATAGGGGTAGCACCAGAAACTGCAGATTTTGGATTCTTAAGTTCGACTGGACTGTAAGTAGCGCTACAGACATCACAATTATCACCGTACTGATCGGCAGAGCCACATTTGGGACATTCTCCCTTTACAAAACGGTCAGGAAGAAACATTTCTTTTTCTGGATCGTATAATTGGTTGATAGTTCGTCTGGCTATGTGTCCTTTGGACTTTAGCTTTTCATAGAATTCTTCAGTATAGAATTTGTTTTCTTCACTATGAGTGGAATGAAAGTTATCGAATTCGATAGCGAATCCATCAAAATCTTGCTTATGATCTGCATGACTTTTTGCGATTAGCTCTTCAGGCGTAATTCCTTGTTTCTGTGCACTGAGCATGATGGGTGTACCGTGAGTATCATCGGCACAGACGTAATAGCACTCATTGCCAACAAGCTTCTGAAAGCGAGACCAAATATCAGTTTGTACATATTCCAGCATGTGGCCAATATGAATGGGGCCATTTGCATAAGGCAGGGCACTGGTAATAAGGATTTTACGGCTACCGTTGTTTACTGATATTTGTTGGGGCATTGGCGTTCTTATCTGATTATAAATACGATTCTAAGTGTGCCGCAACTATACCGATTTTTGAGCTTTTTATCATCAAAATTAACGCATAGACCCACAAAATAGGTAGGTATTGTGTGAAATTAATAAGGTATAATCCTGCCATAATTCATTATTTAAAAGCTTAATCGAATGTTAGAGCAACAAACTCTCCTGGAACTTATTAGAACATCTACATTTAGTCATTTTCCTGAAAATCTAAATCTAGCCGATTTTATTAAGCAGTCCGACATTAAAGACAACACGGTTGAACTGTTAATTCAGGTCCCATTTCCGTTCGATGGCAAAGTTGTGGAATTAACCGCAGAACTTGGTCAAGTGCTAAAAACAGCTTGGGCAGATCAGGGCTTTGTTATTAAAATTCAGCAGAACTTAGTGGCGTACGAGACCAAGGCTGGCGTAGCGCCCATCGGCAAAGTTAAAAATATAATTGCGGTCGCGAGCGGTAAAGGCGGTGTCGGTAAATCGACTACCAGTGTTAATCTCGCATTGGCATTACAAAAGGAGGGCGCAAAGGTAGGGATTCTAGACGCCGACATTTATGGGCCAAGCATCCCAATTATGCTAGGTATCCCAGAAGCAAAACCTGAGTCAAAAGATAAAAAGACGATTGAACCTCTGTCAGCCCATGGATTGAAGACAATGTCGATTGGCTTTTTAGTTGATGAAAAACAAGCAATGGTGTGGCGAGGGCCAATGGCATCGTCAGCTTTACAACAAATCGTAAGGGATACTCAGTGGGGAGAATTAGATTTTTTAGTGATCGATCTACCACCAGGGACTGGTGATATTCAGTTAACCATGGCTCAAAAAATACCGGTAACAGCAGCCGTTATTGTCACGACACCTCAGGACCTAGCTCTTGCGGACGCTAAGAAAGCCATTGCAATGTTTGAAAAGGTATCGATTCCAGTGATGGGAGTGGTTGAAAATATGGCCACTCATATTTGTAGTGAATGTGGTCATCAAGAGGCTATATTTGGCGAAGGCGGAGGCTCTAGCCTGGCTGCTGATTACGCTATCGATTTGTTGGGTCAATTGCCGTTAACAATGAGTATTCGTGAAGACCTCGACAATGGAGTGCCAACGGTGGCTAAGGAACCTAACGGTCAAATCGCTGAAAACTACCGTGATATCGCCCGTAAATTAACTGCAAACTTAACAGTGTTAGGAAAAGATTTCTCTAAAGGAGCTAAAGCAATCGATATTTCGACTTGGAAGCCAAATTCATAACTAAAGACCCAATTGTCTAAACAGCTTGATGTTAAATTATTTAGTTAATTCACTATCCGGTTTAAGACGTGTTGTTTCTCGCGCTGTGCAGAGCGCTATGATAGAATCTTTCAGCAAAATTTTTAGATACCTGAGTGGCTTAAATCTCAGGATAATAGATAACATTAAGTCGGTGAGAAATAATGAGTATTAAGTCAGATAAGTGGATGCGCCGAATGGCCAAAGACGGCATGATAGAACCTTTTGAGTCAGGTCAAGTGCGCGAAGCGAATGGCGAGCGGATCATTTCCTATGGAACTTCGAGTTATGGGTATGACGTTAGGTGTTCTAATGAATTCAAAATCTTCACCAATGTTCACTCGGCTGTCGTAGACCCAAAGAATTTTGATGATAAGAGTTTCGTTAATATCACTTCTGACGTCTGCATTATCCCACCAAACTCATTTGCACTTGCCCGAACGGTTGAGTACTTTCGAATTCCTAGAAATATCCTAACGGTTTGTTTAGGAAAGTCGACCTATGCTCGCTGTGGCATTATCGTCAATGTCACACCGCTTGAGCCTGAATGGGAAGGGCATGTGACTTTAGAGTTTTCAAATACAACGCCGTTACCAGCTAAAATTTATGCCAATGAAGGTGTTGCTCAAATGCTGTTTTTTGAATCTGATGAAGTTTGCGAAACTTCCTATGCGGATCGAGGCGGAAAGTACCAAGGGCAAACAGGCGTTACTTTACCTAAGACCTAATTTCCAGCTACGTTTGTTAGAAACATACTTCCGAATTTGCTGAATGTCTCAGTCGTTTCTCTTAAATGAAACGGTCAGTGGATAATTAGTTATTTCTCTATTTCCTTAGTCGCAATGCATTGAGTACAACAATTAAAGAACTTGCACTCATTCCTATTGCGGCTAACCACGCAGGTACCAACCCCATCATTGCAAAGGG
>JAHRVB010000172.1 GCA_019090895.1 Kangiellaceae bacterium | reverse complement strand
CAGCGAATAAAACAAAACTTGAAGACAACTGGCTGACTTATCGGATCGCAATGGAGCCTAAAAATGGCATGCCCTGTTGTTTTCAAGGTCGCAATCAGGTGGAGTGCAGTTTGAGCAAAAGGCGCAATAGCTGGGGTACAACCAGTGAGCTTTCCGAAGATTCTAAAACTCTCGATATCTTTTTTCGGTTGCAAGATGGCAAGCCGCAAGATTTATTCTTCGCGGGTAGTGAATGTCCAGTGAATGCCGAATCTAAGAAAGTTTTTACTTTAGCCAATGTTAGCCAAGAGAAAAGTATTCGGTTTTTAACTGAACTAGTCAAAGATGAACTAGATAGTGATGGAAAAGAGTTAGCCCATACAAAAGGGAATAAAGCACTCGCTGGCCTGGCCCTGCACCAAGGGGATAGAGCGCATGAGTCTTTAGTGGAATTTGCCAATAGCAAGCATAAAAAATTGGCTCGTAAAGCCGTGTTTTGGTTGGGTGAAGCACGCAATAAAGCTGGTTATTCTTCCTTAGTTAAAATTCTTGATGATAGTCATCTAGACAATAAGTTAAAAGAGCATGCTGTCTTTTCGTTGAGTCAAAATAGCGAGCCAAGAGCCATGGTTAAGCTAATAGAACTTGCCAAAAGCGCAGGCAGCGATAAGATTCGATCCAAAGCCATATTTTGGTTAGCGGAAAAACGACACACTGAAGTACTAACAGTCATCGATGACATACTAGCTTCGGATGAAAGTGAATTCCTAAAAAAGAAAGCTGTATTTGCCTTGTCTGAATTCGGTACGGATGAAAGCTGGCAGAAATTGGTTGCTGTAGCAACAGAAAAGAACAATTCCAAGTCAAGGGAACAAGCAATATTTTGGTTGTCGCAGACTCGAGATAGAAACGCTAAACCAATATTACTTTCAATCATTGACGGTGCGAATCCAGAATCCATTAAAATCAAAACAGTCTTTGCACTATCACAACTGAAAGAACCTGACGCTACAGACGGATTAATCTATGTGATGAAAAAATCACAAAGTCGTCAACTAAAAAAGAAGGCGATGTTTTGGTTAGGCCAGTCGAATTCACCTAGAGCACTCGAGGTGTTGGAGCAAGTATTGACCGCTTCGGTTGATTGAGAACGTTAGAACGTTGGATTAGTTTTATTCTAATAAAATCTAGGCAGATAGAAGGGTTAACAGGTATCTGTCTTTTCATCTCCTGCTTCTAACCACTGAGTTCCCGTCTCCTAATATTCGTTATCCCTAGAATTCAATATCTCTAAAGTCCGATATCCCTAGAGTTCGATATTCCTAAAGTTAAATACATCAGTAGAAAACAGATAACGAGTTTGTGGCGCTCTCCAACTTGATGGATACAATTATACAGCGATGATATGTGTTAAGTAGAGATAGTCGATAAGTTCTGTGGGATATTAACTATAAGTAGGCTGTCTGTTATTTGCTCGTTGCTTTTTTATGTTCTACTTATAAGTAGATTTAACTATTTATAATACTACTTATAAGTTGATCCTACGGTATTATCGGGTCGGACCAACCCAAGTAATTGAATAACAAGCTAATAGGTGCGAATATAAGCCCTAAAGTCAGCTTAAACAGCCATTTTTATCATCAAAAAGTAATCTTTAAGGAAGAAGATGTATGCCACGAGCCAGTCGAAGCTTTATTCCCAATCAAATTTGGCACGTAACCCATCGCTGTCATATAAAAGAATTCCTTCTTAAATTCAAAAGAGATAGAAAGCGATTGTGCGAGTTAACTGGCGTGAATGAGACCAATCAATTGAGTCAGGTACATGCTCGTTGGGTTAACGATGCTTTAACTAATAAGAGTCATCAGCGAGATGAGAAATGGACAACCAGTGTAGCCGTAGGAAGTCATGCATTTGCAGAGAGTTACATGGAAAAAGCCGGTGGCAAAGTCAGTTATCGCAAGATGAAAGTTTCAAATGGGTGCACGATAATCAAAGAGCCAGAGGTTTCTTACGCTGCTCATTTATAGCTCAAAAAGCTTTGTTTAAGGCTCAAAACAGTAGTAATTCAAAGACAAAATAATTTTAAATCAGAGAGTTAGATTGGTCCGACCCAATTTGTATTGTATCTAGACAGGCTCCGCCAATAATTCGCGTACAGAAAAGAAGCTTCGGTATGGGACGTTGGTTGCCAGTAGCAGCAAAGTACTAGTTAGAGAAAAATAATAAGGAATAAAACATGAAAATAATGGAAGGCGATTTAATTTCTCTCGCAGAAGAACGAATATTTGACGTCATCATTCATGGTTGCAACTGTTTATGTACCATGGGAAGTGGCCTTGCTAAGACAATCAAAAATAAATATCCGCAGGTTTACAAAGTAGACTGCGAAACAACCAAAGGTGACAAAGCAAAGTTGGGTAGTTATAGCGCAATTACAGTGGGTCATCAGAGTGCATTTGTAGTAGTTAACGCTTATACACAATATAGCTACAGTCGAAAAGACATCGATGTGGATTATGAAGCAGTAAGAAAGGTTTTTGCGTTAATTAAACAAGACTTTGCAGGCAAGCGAATTGGTTACCCGTTAATTGGCGCTGGTTTGGCTGGAGGTGACTGGAATGTCATTGAAGCGATTATTCAGCAGGAGCTAGATGGCGAAGACCACACTTTGGTTAAATTTATACCAACAAAATAGCATAAAATAAAATCTAAAACGAGTTAAGAAAATGAACAATAAAATAGAAACAATCACTATGTACCGCCCAACAGGAAAGAATGAGTTGCAGTTGGTGATAGATAGTGGATACAAGAAATGGCCACCACGTTTGGCAATGCAACCAATTTTCTACCCAGTTACAAATGAGCAATATGCCATTGAAGTGAATAACTGGAATGTAAGAGAAAATGGTATTGGATTTGTCACTAAATTTGAGGTGAACAAATCATTTGTTGACCGTTACAAGATAGAGACCGTTGGTGGTAGCAATCATACTGAATGGTGGATACCAGCCGAAGACTTGGAAGAGCTTAATGACAATATTGTTGGGTTAATCGAAGTGATCGGTGAGTACACTAAACCTGTTAAATAAATGCCTTCTCCTTGGAGAGAAGAAAGTCTGAAAAAACAAAGTTGTTAAAGTGAATTAGTTATGAAAACAATAGAAGAATTACGTACTAAAGACGATCTGGTTGAGTACGTCGCACGTGGCAAAAAAGTAAAATATTTGTGCTTCTGGGGGCACACTAAGAATAACGCTCAGGAAGTATCTAAAACATGTTTTAGCCAATGGTACAGCTCAAAATTTGAAATCGACGGCATTGTCTACTCGACGGCTGAGCATTTTATGATGGCTGAGAAGGCACGCCTATTTGAAAGTAAGAGTGCTGCTAATACTGCGCTGTTAATTCAAATCATCGAAGCGCCTCATCCGCAAAAGGCTAAGCAGTTAGGTCGTCAGATTGAAGGCTTCACCAACGAGGTTTGGAACCAGCATCGGTTTGATGCGGTTGTAAAAGGCAATGTTGCCAAGTTCTCACAGAACCCTAAGTTAGCCGAGTTCTTACTGGGGACAGGCAAACGAGTGTTGGTGGAAGCAAGTCCCGCAGATAAAGTCTGGGGAACTGGATTGGCCGAAGAGCATGACGATTCGACTAACCCCTTTAAGTGGAAAGGTTTGAATTTATTGGGGTTTGCATTGATGGAAGTTCGTGAGATATTAGGAAAAAGTTAGATAGTGAGGGAATAGTAGATAATGCAAAAAGAGCCAAAGTTAGTATCATCATTATGCCTTTGTGACGGTAGTTCGACCCTAGTTAATACCTTTATACCTGAGGTTTTACCTAATGAAGTTCTAATCGAAGTTTCTGTAGCTGCAATATGCCTAACTGACATTTATGCAGCCAGAGGTCTTATTTCATGCCATGATGGGGTTATTTTAGGACACGAGTTTGTTGGTCGAGTTGTTAAAATGGGACAGATTAAATATTCTAATAAAGAAAAAAATGAAATACGTGTAGGCGATAGAGTGGCTGCAATGCCATTCATACCATGTGGGGTCTGTAATGACTGTAAATCAAACCTTAGCTGGCAATGTAACCAAGGAGATATGCTGGGGATTAATAGAAATGGTGGGTTTACACAATATGTAACCCTCCCATTATCTCAAGTCCACCTTATTAAAAATAGTCTGGCTGATGAAATAAATACTTTCGCAGAGCCTGTTGCTGCATCGTTATCTGTTTTACAAGCTCCAATTGAGAAGAGTCAAAAAATCTGGGTGTGTGGTACTGGTCGAATTGCCAATCTGTGTACATTTATACTAAATGAGCATGGATACCATAATGTTAGCCAAAGTTTGGCTCCACCTACAAAGTCATATGATGTCTTAGTTTTGATTCAACAACCTGAAGAGCTAGTTCAAAAAAACAGTGCACAGAACTGGATAAAGAATCTAAGTTCCGATGGTCTGATTGTACTAAAAACTAGAACCCCAGATAAATTATTTATTCCAATCAACCAATTAATAAAAAAACGATTACGTATTCAAGCTGTCAATTATGCTCCAATGCCTGAAGCTTTAGCATTCATCGAGAGACACGTTACATTCTTTAACGACCTGCTAGGTACTTTTTATTCTTTGCAACAACACAAAGAAGCATTTTCGGAGGCTCAAAGAAATATTGAACAAAAGGTATTTTTTGAAATCAAGTCGCTAGGCTTAACTGATTCGTCACGAGCATAAGATATGTGTGGCATAGTTGTAAAATACTCTTCAAGGTCTCAGGTTTTTAATAGCGATTTGGAGTCAGCAGTTTCAAGTCTAAAACATCGAGGTCCTGATAATAGTGGTATATGGCAATCAGCTGACCACACAGTTGCTATGGGACACACTCGCCTTGCAATTAGAGGTATTAGTTCCGGTAGTCAGCCTATAGTAGATGAATGTGCTCAATTGTCACTAGTAGTTAATGGTGAGTTATATAACTACCAAAAGCTAAAGACTGATCTAACTATTAAGGGACATAATTTTAAAACCAATAGTGATAGTGAGCTTGTTATCCATCTTTATAAGGAATACGGGCTCGAATTTACTGATTATCTCCGAGGCGAGTTTGCTTTGGTTCTATGGGATGGAAAACGTCAAAGGCTAATTGCTGTACGTGATCGGTTTGGAATAAAACCTTTAGTCTATACCACTTCAAATGGCGAAATATCTCTAGCATCTGAAAGTAAAGCTTTGTTTGCTTTGGGTTATCAACCGAAATGGGATGAGAAGTCAGTATTACATTCATTCGCTCATCAGTATTTGCCTGCAGCGCGTACTCTGTTTGCGAATATATATCAGTTGCCTCCAGGACACAGGCTTTGTTATCACAATAATAAACTCGACATTCAACCTTATTGGCAAGCTCCATTATCATCTACTAATTCACATATTAAGGACTGTAGCGAGTATATTGGCCGGTTGTTGGAAGAATCAATAGAACAAAGACTTGAGTCTGAAGTACCCATAGCATTCTCTTTAAGTGGGGGGATAGATTCGAGCCTTGTTGTAGCAATTGCTGCCGAAAAAATGTCTGCAAAGCCAACGTGTTTCAATATTTCCTTTTTTGACAAACAATATGATGAAAGTGCTAATGCTAGAAAGTTTTGTTCAAGTATAGGAGCGGAATTTCATGAGATTGCTGTTAGCGCAGACGACCTTGTACAATATTGCGGGTCAGCAGCCTATCACTCTGAAGGTCTAGGTATAAACGGACAGTATGTAGGTAAATATTTGTTAAGCAAAGCTGTTAATGCCGCGGGTTTTAAAGTGATGCTTTCCGGTGAAGGAGCTGATGAAGCTTTTTTAGGTTATGCACACTTACAACATGATTATTATTTACATCATGACTTACCAGGTGCTAGTAATTATCTGAATAGACTTAATGGCAGCTTTCCGTTGCAGTCAGGGTTGATGATGTCGTCAGACCCTACAACTTCCCAAAATTTAAATACCTATATGCCAGCCTTTCTCAATACCAAAATGAACATGACAGAAAAACTATTAACGCTACTTCGCGAGCCATATTCAGATGGTAGTTTTCGCAAGAATAGTATTGGTAACTTATTAGCCAAATTCGAAAAAAATAGTCTTTATTGCCGTGCCTCTCCAGTTGAGAAATCAGCTCTTTTATGGACTGAACTGGCAATGGGGGGATACATACTCAAGACTTTGGGAGATGGAATGGAAATGGCACATTCGGTGGAAGGTCGACTACCATTCCTCGACCATCATTTATTTGAAGCTGCCCGAAAGTTACCTCTGGACGAAAAAATTGTAGGAATGCAATCCAAACAGGCACTTCGTCTGTTTGCGACAAAGTATTTGTCTAGTGAAATCGCGAAACGTAAAAAACACCCATTTCTTGCACCGCCTCTAATTGCATCTCTTAGTAAAAAAGGAAGAGAGATAGTTTATGACCTTTTGGATCCGGGAGTACTAAAACTAAACCCATTTCTTGAACCGCATAAAATACGTAAATGGCTAGATAATATTTTTCGTGCTCAAAGTAAGCAACAGACAGTAGCTGATCCATGCTTAATGATGCTATTAAGTATGGGATCTTTACAGCATGAGTTTTCTATAACTGACTACTCATAGAATATACTGATACGTTGAAGCTATCTTAAAAATACTGATTAGTTGAATTTGTAAACTACCTTTAAAAAGGAATAGATAATGACAGATAAATGGTGGGAAACACTTTACGATGATTTGTTAGCAAAAATACTATTAGATTCTACCTCTGAAAAGGATATTAATGATACCGTTTCATTCCTGCAGAATATTCTAAAAGTAAAAGAAGGCGATAGAGTTTTTGATCAATGTTGCGGTACAGGGCGCCTCAGTCTAGCGATGGCTCGATTAGGTCATAGTGTTTTTGGAGTTGATCTTATAGATTCTTATATCCAAAGTGCTAAATCACATTCTATATTAAATAATAGTTGCCAGTTTATTTGCGATGATGCTTTTAATTACACAACTCCTGAACCTGTACAGGCAGCATTTAATTGGTGGACAAGTTTTGGTTATAGCGCAAGTGATTCTGTGAACATAAATATGATCCAAAGGGCATTTGATTCGCTCGAAGCTGGAGGGCGTTTTGCTTTAGATTTTATGAATGTTCCAGGACTCTATCGAAGCTTCCAACCTCAGGTTGTGACTAGAATTAAGGAAGACGAAGGAGAGTTAGTTCTAATTCGTGAAAGTAGAATGGATCACACCACGGGAATGATGCATAAGACATGGACTTACTTCCTTGCTAACGGAAAAAAAGTAGAACATCAAAGCCAAGTTCGCTTATATACACCTCATCAGCTCAATATGTTTTTTGTTGAGTGTGGTTTTCAAGAAGTTGTGATTTATGGTGATATCGACTGTTCTGAGCTGTCTTTGTCTAGTCCTCGTTGTATTGTTACTGGATGCAAACCTATATGATCCACAAATTTGAAAATTCAAAAATATGGCAACATTGGCCTAAACATCACTCAGAATTACGTGATGGAATATATCGAGGCAAATTATTTAAAAAACAAAAGACTTCGGCATCGCAAAAAGCGGTATCAGATACTCTCAATCTGCTAGAGGCAGAACTCGGTACCACTGATGTTCGTCTTGCACACTCGCATATGAGCGCGGATGAATTTTTTGAGTCTATTGGACGTATACGTAAGCAACTATTTATGGATGAACGACACCGCCAAAACGTACATGATGTAATTTTAGAAATGGGATTCGATCCAGAAGAAATCGCTTATGAACCTTTTCGTCTCCGAGTCATTCAGCATTTAGGCCACGAGAATCCCAGAGCAGCCGCGGTCTATTACCCACATCGCGATACTTGGTACGCTCATCCACAATGTTTAATGGTCGGATGGCTTCCATTACACGATTTAGAAGAACACGAAACATTTGAGGTATATCCTGATTGGTGGGATCTTTCTGTGCCAAACAATTCTGAAATATTTGATTATTCTCAGTGGGTACTGGATGGCTGGCAATTGAAAATTGGCTGGCAGCATAAAATGTCAGGAGTTAAAGCAAACTACCCGCAAGCAACAAGTAAAGTAGAAGTCGGTAGTCGGGTTGGATTTAAGTGTGATGCCGCCAGCAACATAATATTCCCCGGAGGACATTTTCATAAAACACTTGAACAGGCAACCGGTAAAACTCGCTTTAGCCTTGATTTCAGAATGGTTCATTTAGGAGATCTTGCCGAGAATCTAGGAGCGCCTAATGTAGATACACGTTGCAAAGGAAATGCAGTAGTCGATTATCTTCATCCGCCTCATTGCTCTGGAATATCTAATGAGTAATACCAATATCGAAGAAGTTAGCTTCTTATCAACTTTGGCACTTAATGTTGAAAAATATCCAAAGCTGATTGCCGTTAGTGAACATAATGGCAAGCAATTATCTTATGAAGAGCTTTGGAGACAAGCGCTGAATGTTAGTTATATTTTAAATAAGGAAGGTTGCAAGAAAAATCAGCTGGTTGCTATTCAAATAAGAAAGTCTTGTGACTTTGTTGTTGCTATTATTGGTACATGGTTAGCCAGATGCAGTTTCATGATATTAGATCCTGACCAACCTGAATCTAGACTTGAGTTTATGTGTGAAGAAGCTCAACCCCATTATTTGTTATTTGGGGTTGAAAACGGTCCTGTTAGGTGTGCTGCTTTCTGTATTTGTATAAATGATTTAGATGATAAACCCAAGATAAATGATCATAATTCTTCCTCAGCAGATTTTCGAAATAAGATAGTAAATGATGACCAAGCTTACTTACTATTTACTTCAGGATCTTCTGGGCAACCAAAGGGTGTCCGTGTTGCACATCGAGGTATTTTCAATGTAATCCAAGAACAAATAGAGGAGTTCAAATTATTATCTGGCAATAAAAGTCTTTGGCTTCACAGTATTGCTTTTGACGCATCGATCTCTGATATTGGTACTGCGCTTCTTTCCGCTTCCGAGCTATGTATTATTCCCAGTTACACGCCAAAATCAACTCGAGAACTATTAGATTATATTAAGCAGTTACAGATCGATTTTTTAGATATTCCTCCTGCATTATTGCAATGGATGAAACCAGAAAGTTGTCCGGATTGTCTGAAAACAATAGTCGTAGGAGGTGAAGTTTGTTCCGTTGAAACACTAAAGAACTGGGCGAACTATAAGCGGGTAATTGTAGTTTATGGTCCTACTGAAGCAACCATTTGTACTAGTATGATTGTTGTAGATTCAAAAAATTGGAGCAACAATGGAATAGGGTACCCGTTGAAAAATGTAGAGTACTCTATAAAGAGTACATTAGGTGGGCCTCACAATGAAGGAGAGTTATTAATAGGTGGGGGTGGAGTTGCATTGGGTTATCTCAACAGGCGAGAGCTTGAAGCTTCAAAATTTATTGTTCATGAAGGCAAACGCTTCTATCAGACCGGAGACTTGGTTCGAAAGAATTCAGATCTTTCATTTGAATTCTTAGGTAGAACTGACAGGCAAATAAAGATTAATGGCAAGTTGGTTGCACCTGAGGAGGTTGAATCTTGTTTGTTGAGCCACCCTTGGATTAAAAACGTGGCTGTGGTTCCTTGGGAAAAAGGAGAAATAAAATCTCTTATAGCTTATTGTGAAACACATGATGATATTTCAACGAAGGACAAGCAAGAGTTGGAGCCAGCTCTTAGGTCATTTCTAAAACAAAAATTGCCTTCGTGGATGGTACCAGCAAAAATATGTCAACTAGAGACTTTGCCTTTTAATCAAAATCAAAAAGTAGATATTTCAGTTCTAGAGTCGTTAAGCGAAAAGAATAAGCACGACGTCAAAAAATTTAATGAATACAATTGGTCATCTAAAATTTACAACATATTCTCAAAAGTTCTCGAACAATCGTCAATTGATATGAATGCAGATTGTTTTGAACTTGGTGTTGATTCCATGAGTGTCGTGGCAATACTAAGCATGGCCGAATACCAAGGGATACCACTTACTGCAGAACTTCTCTATCGATATAAAAGTATCAATAATATTGTAGAACAACTTATGGCCAATTCTGAAAATTCGTACTCGCAGTCATCAAATCGTCTTACTGTTGAAGCAAATAAGGAATTGTCTAAAATAGACACAACTAATCTTAATAAGAATGAGCTTACCCAAGGTAATCACAATATTTTATTGACAGGTGCTACAGGTTTCTATGGGGCCTATATTTTATGGGAATTATTGAGAAATACACAAAGCACAATTCATTGTTTGATTCGGGGCGAATACTCAATAGCAAGAGAAAGACTCATCACTGCTATGATACAGCACGGTTTTTGTATTGATAAAAGTGACTGGAAGCGTATTAACCTATTCTCAGGTGATTTGGTTAAACATAACTTTGGCTTGTCTAATGCTCAGTGGAAAGCGCTCACAAATACTGTGGATACTATTTATCACTGTGCTGCAAATATATCGATACTAAAACCTTATGAAGACCTTAAATCTACTAATGTGGAAGGTACTCGAAGAGCTATAGAATTTGCAACTCAAGGGAAAAAGAAAGCATTACATTATGTATCCACATTATCAGTTTTCGTAGATACGACACCTAAACCTTTAGTTTGCCGTGAATCTGACATGCTCCTAGAGCCTGTGGATGTTTACGGTGGTTACGCACAATCTAAATGGGTTGCGGAAAAAATGCTGCATTTGTTTAGTAAGCAGATTCATAAGTTATCAATATATCGATTAGGATTACTGACAGGAAATCTCAAGAATTGTAAAGCACCTCCGCAAGACTGGTTTAGTCTAATTTTGCGAGGAGGGGCAATACCAGAAGAAGCTAATTCGGGTGAACAGTTTTTTGACTTCACTCCAGTTGATTACGCAGCAAAAGCACTAGTTTATATATCCCTGGCAAAAACAAAAGGTATTGAAACCTTTCACATTGCAAATACCACACCTGTAAGTGCGAGTCTTTTAGCTGAAGTGATGAATGATAATAGTGCTAGAGGCATTAAATCTACTGCTGTTGAAATTAGTTTAGATCTTAATTTAAATATAGATAATAAAGAAAACAATACTCACAATCCTAGAAGGTTATTCAAACGTTCTGGCACAAAGTTTGAGATGAATAATGCAACAAAAGTGCTAGCTTTATCAAATATTGAAGTGCCCATCATTGACTTTGATTACATAAAAGAATACCGCAGAAAACTACTTGAGACTGGTTGAATGAAAAAGAGAATAGGCATGGTGTTAGGGAAGTTTCTTCCACCTCATAAAGGACATCTATATCTAGTTAATTTCGCAAGAAATTTTGTAGATACTCTTTACGTTGTTGTTGGCACTCTCGACTCTGAGTCAATCTCGGGAAAATTACGTTATCAATGGATGAATGCATTATGCCCTAATTGTATTGTAATTCACTTGACTGATGAGAATCCTCAAGACCCAAGTGAACATCCTGATTTTTGGGATATATGGAAAACAAGTCTACAATCAATACTGCCCGAAAGTCCGGACTTCGTATTTGCTTCAGAATCTTACGGATATAAATTAGCAGATGTTCTTCAAGCACAATTCGTACCTGTAGATTTGGGAAGAAGTAATATAACAGTTAGTGGAACTGCCATTCGCGAAAACCCCAATAAATATTGGCAGCATATACCCTGGCCAGTGAGAGACTATTATTTAAAACGAGTTTGTATTTTTGGTCCAGAATCTTGCGGTAAAACAACACTCGCTGAAGATCTTGCTAAATCATTTAATACTGTACACGTACCTGAGTTTGCTAGAGTATATCTTGAGGAACAAGAAGGGCAGTTAAACAAGAGTGACTTACCAATTATTGCTCGTGGGCAAGCAGCCAGCGAAGATGCATTGGCGTGCCATGCTAGGGCGGTTATGTTTTGTGATACAGATATTTTGACTACAAAAATCTGGAGTGAATTTATCTATCAATACACTGACCCTTGGGTGGATGCGCAAGCAACAGCTCGACAGTATGATTTATATTTACTTTGTGATGTTGATGTTCCTTGGGTTGAAGATAACGTTCGTTATTTGCCACAAGATAGAACGAATTTTTTACAAAAATGCGAGGCAGAGTTAGTTGAGTTAAGTCGTCCATATATAAAAATTTCAGGGAGCTGGGAACAGCGTTTAGAGATAGCTAGAGACGCTGTGTACAAGTTACTGAATGACGATAAAACTCTATAAATAGCTAGTAAAAATAGATTGTTATAATACCTATTATGAAAAGTAAGTGGCAGTAGGGCTGTTTATCTTAAGTCTTCTCGCATAAGCTTCATTAGTTTCACCTGGTATTCATCCGTTTTTTGGCCAAGCCTCTGTAACTTCTTCTGTTTTACATTTTTCTCAGCATCATTCATTCTAATGAAGTCCTTGAGAAAGTCAGAAACTTCAGCCATAGACTCTCCACATGATTTCTCCAATTTATCTAAAATCTCCAATATCTCATCTGTTGCAGCTAATCTAAACTTGTTTGATGTCCATTTTAGTTTTGAGTAGTCCTCGCGAGACTCATTCAATACCTTGATAACTTCCGTCATAAAAGATGGCAAGTTCTCTTCAGTATTTCCGTTAAGCAACTCCGTAACTAGAGGCTCAAATCTCTTCGTAATATCTATTTGGTACTTCTTGTTGAACGAATCTAATTCAGACACATAGCTTTCATATTGTTCGGTTTTTAAAGTATAAAACTTGCTTTTCCTATCAGCGTTATCTGATAATTCTTGTTTTAATTGTATAAGTTTCTTATCGTGACTCTGTTTATTAAAATAAGCAAAAAGTAGGCAGCACGTACTAACCATACCGAATGCCCATGTAGAATATTCAGGGTTTTCTGAAATAATTGAATATAAGGCTTCCATTTTCGATTCCTATTTTTGAGTATGTCTACTCGCGAATGCTACTTGGTGCTTCACTAAATGACTGTTGACTATAATTTAAATCCAACGTAATAGATTGACCGGACGTTATGGTCATATCTTAGACAACCAGATAAGGCCAATAACCGCTGGACTTTGCTATCATAGATGCCGCCCTCAGGTGCTAAAATTCTACAGTCAGCATTTACATATTTATTTTTTTATCAGAGTCAATTTCTCCAAGTAAACTATTAAATTAACGGGTCAAAATTAACAGGTCAAGTCGCGTTATTAATAATTAATCGCACGATAGCGTTTATTCATGTCTCGAGCCGAATGGATAGAGTACGAAGATGCGTTCTACCACGACCGGACCCGTACTCCTTGGACCCAATTGGATCGCAGATATCAAATCAAACATCATTGACCAAAGAAACTACGGATTCGTAAATTAAGCGACCTGTTTAAAGCCATTGACTTGTTTATTATTTATTCCTAGGTAAATATCAATTACCACCTAGGAATTGTTGTATTTATTGTTATCTATGTGTACCACCCAAATGGAGGCAGCCATAAATCTTTTGAGGCAAGCAATTGAAGCCAACGAAGATGAAGAAAAATATCAGGGCTGCTCAGGTTGCTCGGTTCATAACTTGAAAGTTAACCGTAGACTTTTACGGCGGGAAAGGAGTGAATCTAGCGAGCCTGTTGGTAGCTGGCTACGAACGATAAAGAAGAGACTTAATGATTCGACGATGCCCAAGTCTATGAAGTCCAGAGCTAGGACCATAAAAAAAGGCTAGTGGTCACTGACGCACTAACCTTTTGTATATGGTAGCACCAACACTAGGCACTTTTAGGCGAGGAGGGTTAGATCTAAGTTCCAAAGTGCTTGAAGGAGATGTTTGATAGCGAGGCTGCTGAGTAGATGTCTTTCAATTCCTGACCCATTACACCAGACATAAAAAAACCCGCCAAAAGGCAGGTTGTTTTATATATGGTAGCAAGGAGTGGAGTTGAACCACCGACCCCATCATTATGAGAAGTATAGTTTAGCTAGATATCCCGAAAATAAAGGGCTGTAGAGGTGTCGCTTTTCTTATCTGTAGTGACGAAACAATAACTTACCTTAACTGACCCATACTCAGTCACTCCAATCTCACTACACCTTAATTTGCATTAGTTCTGGAACTATCCTATTAGCAATCAATCCACTGGTGAAATGATTTAAGGCTCTATTGTGAAAATAACAGCCTGATAATCAATTATTGATACGTATAGGCGGCCCTATATTGATCAGGAAATCTTCATTTAAGTTAATTCAGCTCCTACTTATAATGCTAACTCTTGATTGACTCTATAAGAGCTTGATTTTATGGGGAAATAGGGCAGAATGAGAAAATTACAATAACTGATATTCGGACCTCTACGTCCACTTATCCCAACATTATATGTACCGATATGAATATTGCCGAAGCTAAAGCAAAATTGGAGCAACTTGGAATAAACAATAACTCTTACTCGATGGATGACAGTACTGCCAACGAGAAATATTGCGTATTCGATAATTACGGAAAATGGTCAGTCTATTATTCTGAGCGTGGAAATCGAAACAATGAGAAAATATTCGACTCTGAAAGTGATGCACTAGAATACTTTGTTGAGTTGGTTAGTTCCGATTCTACTATATAAATTGGATATATCATGAGTAAGTCTGAAGAATTTGTAGAGCAAAGAATAATGTGGGCTGCGGGTCGGCATAATTTGCCTACTAGTAACAGTTTTCCCATTCAAGATATTGATGAAACAGCATGTGCTGGATTCGAACTGACTAAATTGAAATGTCTGGGCAAACCAATATATTTGTTTTTTGAGGACGAAAACAATTGGAGCGTTCTCGGCACAAGAGGCATTACAGGTTTAAACGATTCGACTTATAGTTCAGTTAGATATGATGAGATTAAAGATTTAGAAGGATTTGATGAGCTAAAAGTCGGAGGTAAGCGTAAAGAAGATTTGAAAGAACTTAAAGTTCTAACTTCGCAAAAAGAGACTGTATTCAAGAGTAAATCGGGAGGTGACTTTTTTGCGCTTTGGAATATATGTTTAATGTTGCAAAGAATAAGTTAACAAAAGCATTTAATTAGTCACGTTAGTTGAAAATTCTCACTGCGTTTCGATTTCAAAAATAATAGTTGTTAAATTACAAGGATAGTTATGGCGTACACATATAGTAAGTGGAAGAAGCGGATGAGCAATAGATCTGATATGTCTTCTTCACTAGTGCATCTTACTCGCGGGACTTCTCACGATGGAAATGAACTGTCTTCTGTTGATACCCTACTCAAAATATTAAGAGAAGGCCAAATAAACGGAAGTGATCCACAGTTAGGGTTTATTCATGGTGGAGAAAGCGCTGTTTGTTTTCAAGATGCCCCGTTATATTCTGTTGCTCAAAATATAGCATTTGAAAAGAAATACAGAGAAGAAAATAACTCTCGTTACAGATATTCTGGTTGCGGATTGGTATTTTCAAAATACTATGTCTTTGAGAGAGGCGGTCGGCCTGTAATATATGATATTCCTGATGAAGCTAAAGAATATTTATCAAACGATAACTTGTATCGAATCGTATCCCTCGACATATCAGATATGACAAATGTAGTTGATTGGTCACATGAACGAGAGTGGCGATTAAAGGGAAGTTTGGAGTTTGAAGTAAGTTGTTGTGCAATTCTGCTAGAGACTAAAGAAAATTATAGAGAGTTCATGGCCAAGCTAGAAAGTCCAGAAAATAATGACTTAGCAGAACAAGTTTGCGGAATTACAGTCTTAGACTCTCTGCTAATGTAAATCATGAAAATATTGTGGGTTCAACACTCGCACACCTGCAATGAATCGGAAATTAAAAAATTAGGCAAGCATGATTATGAGTGATGATGAGAAAAAAGTTGAGTGTGATACTCATGGAAAATCCGATGCAACGTTTGTGTGTCAACATTTGTCCTGTGGGGAAAAACTCGGATTTAATATAGGATATGATGATGAAAATCCTTACGAACTATACCCTGATGCTTGGTGCGACAAGTGCAATGATGTACTAAACGCGGAAGGGGAGTGGAATGATGAATCTGAGAAGTTCGCAGGAATAAAGCTTCTCTGTGCTTGTTGCTATGAAAATGTACGAGAAAAAAACTGGCTCCAGGATGATGAAGTATTCCATGATCTAATATGTTCAAGTTTTCGTTACTTGGAGGAAAAGCAGAAGACTTTCATGGAAGAGTATAAAGCCGATGAACATGAAAGATGGGATTGGTATCAAGAAACGGGTAAGTTAGTTTTCACACATGATGGTCAACCTCAAGTAGAGGCAGATATTCATTTTTCAGGTACATTTTCAAAAAAATCAAATACATGGATGTGGGCATGGGCTAATGAAAACCTAGATGAAAAAGTCAAAGCCTCATCTCGTAACGTAAAGACTATTGGAGAAGAACGCGGTCTAAAGCAGTTGGTGGCAGGTCATTGGGATGCAACCGAAGTAGATGGTTGGGAAATGACATCTGTATTAGCTAAAAACCTTAATGCAATAGGTGCTTACCGTACACCAAGCGACAATGGTTTTACTTATATGGTCGTTACTAAAGCGAAATGGATTAATAAAGGCATTCTGTCGAAAATATTTGGAGCATAAATATCTAACCAACTGTTGTTGTAGATTTTTATTATAAATAGAGTTAAGCAATGCGATATTATAAAGAGCAACTTCTCAATAAGCTAATGAACAGTGGTTGGGAACTGGATAGCCGAGATGATGATACTGATTGGTGGGTTGAAGAATTTTGGAGCATGAAATCGGTTCGGCAAAATTATGGTTTTATCATAACTGTAGGCTTTTTGGTTGACCTACAATATGATGGTAATAATAAGCGTGAAGCGGTTAACTCCATTTGTGCTTGTGTAAACATTCCTAACACCTATTCTGAAGCTGGAGCTTGTTTATCTATGTATTTGTCGAAAGGTAAATTGGAAGAGACTCTTCAGCAGTTTGTGAAAGATGTTAACAAAATTAGAGACCAACAAAACTTATAACTATCGTATTCATTTGACCTTGACGTCAAATTTTGGAGGAAGGCATGGCTTTCGATATGTTTTTGGGAAAAGAACGAGCCTGTATTGATCATCATGAGGAAGGCTTGTTTGCAGTAATCAACGATGATGACAGCTACCCTAAACTAAATTGGATTTGGCAAGAGTATTATGACAGCCCTCTAATTCAGCCTAATGATGCAAACGAATTGGTTCATGAATTGTTAGCTTTACGTTTACAGGTTTTAAGGAAAGATGAACTAAAATATCTGACTTCTGTAATTGATAGACTATTACCATTTTTGAGTAATGCATATAGAGAAAATGAGCAGATAAAATGTGGCAGTGATTAAAATCAAACTTAACTATCATGTACAACTGACCAAATGGCAAAACAAACATTGAAGTTAACTCTAAAGGTTTGGGTGTTGTTGTTAGCTTCTCATGTGGTGCTAGCTGTTGTTCCTAGCATTTTCGTTGAGAATAAAATTACTGCGTATATTCCGTACCATTCTGTGTTTACGCCATTGGAAATGTTCAACAGCTACAACGTTTCAGTTTATGGCCAAGTAACCGAAAATATGTTTATGGCTCCGATTACAATTTTGGGTTGGAGTTTAGTGATCATATTATGGCTAACAATCCATTTTGGCCTAGCGTTTGTCATAGCTCATTTCAGGAATAAATTTAGATGAGTAGTATAAATAAGAAATTAGAAAAGCTACTTCGTGAAGACTGGCATAAAAATTTTAGACGTTATTCGATATATTTCGCTATTGTAGTCCTATTAATTATGGCTACCGTAGCGTATTCAACTGGGGAAACTAGGATTATTGAAGCGCCTGTTATTCACTTTTTCAGTGAAGCTTCGGATGAAACGGGTGAAAGGTTTTATATCACGGTTCAACTCGATTCAAATAAAACCAAGAGATTAAGAATGCCAAGAGCGATAGCAGTTAAAATTGGCGATAAAGTAAAAGTTATAGAAAGAAGTACTAATTTCTTTGATTTAAAAAAGTACACTTTTCAAATGGTTGTACGATGAATTCTAGACCTGTCTCTTATACACATCT
>JAHRVB010000171.1 GCA_019090895.1 Kangiellaceae bacterium | reverse complement strand
TAATATAATTCAATAACTTGCGGAGTCAAAAATCGCGAACTGCAAGATACTCTGATTAAAAACAAAGTAAATTGTAATATTCACGATTTTTTCGGAAATTGTGAACTAGTTCACTTAGAGTCTCGGTAGAACTCTAAAGAGAAGGAAGTTAACTCACTTAAGACAGGACTGGTCATCATCTGTTACAGCTAAATATATAAATCGAGCTGTCTTATGAATTATTAAATGACACATAACCGAATCTAAAACTGAATTGCACTCGATGGCTATCTTTATCGGGTAGTTGATATAAGTGTAGTCAACACACCTTTAGGTTGCCAGTTTCACAGACAAATTACGAAGGTTTATATCTCAATTCCTCCTTTGAGAGTGCGTAAATAGCGAAATTGGTCACAAAACAGGCATATATTGCGCCTCAGTCCTACTGATTACACCCTCTCGCTGGCATACTGCCGGGCCGAATAAAAGTAGCAGTATAACTCTCACGGATTGAGTCAATCTGAGACTAAAGCAATGACATCTATACCAAAAGACAATTCAAGCACCAACCCGCTGTGTCGCAAATCCCTAACAAATACCTTCTTAATGATTGGCTTATTTTATGGTTTTTCTGCTTTGGTCTTTTATCAAGTTTTTACAACTGAATTAAGCGACAGAACAGAATTGCAAAGTCTTCGGACAGTGCTGCTGTGGTTTCTGTCACCTATTCTTCTAAAATACGCAATACAATTGATAGCATCCCTCTTCTATCCAGTGGTGGAGCAACTGCGAGACGGAAGAAACTTACGCCCGTTTACAGGCAAAGTATCAATACTCGTACCGGCCTATAACGAAGAAGTGGGTATATCCAAAACCCTTGAATCAATTACAAAAACTAATTACCCTGATTTTGAAATTATCGTCATCAACGATGGATCGACCGATAATACCAGTGAACAAATTTCACAATTCATCAGAGAAACTCAATGTTCCGATGGACCGACGATTTCCATCAAGTCCCTAAAACTGAGAAACGGTGGAAAAGCCAGGGCGCTAAACGCCGGACTTCGAATAGCCACTGGCGATTTGATAATCACCATTGATGCAGATTGTTTGGTGGATAAACACGCTGTCACTGAGATGGTTAAGAGTTTTAATCACCCAGATGTCGGCGCTGTCGCTGGAAATGTCGTGGTTGGAAATCGTAGAAAACCAATCGAAGTAATTCAGCAACTAGAGTATCTCAGTGGGTTCTTTTTCAGACGAGCCGATTCAATATTTAACTCTGTTTATATTATCGGAGGCGCTGCTGCCGCATATCGAAAATCGACTTTAGATAATGTGGGTGGGTTTGATCACAACATCATTACTGAAGACATTGAGATGTCGACCCGTATTTTGTCTCACGGTTATAAGACAAGGTATGCTGCTAATGCTGTCGTTTATACCGAAGGTCCTTCCGATATTAAAGGTCTATGCAATCAACGTCTAAGATGGAAGTACGGCCGTTTCTTGACCTTCATTAAGCACAGGAACTTGTTTTTCAAATTTAATCAACAACCTGGCGCTTACCTGACGGTATTATTGTTACCGCTAGCCGTGTATGCCGAAGTCGCCTTATTGTTAGAAGGATTCATGTTGACGGTCTTTTATAGTTACACAATCCTGGCGAGTGATTATTACCCCCTTGCGTTTGCAATTGTTTTTATGGGCGCTTTAATTACCCTTCAAATTTTATTTGATCGAGAGAAAAGGTTTCATATTAATCTGCTAGCGTTAGCACCAGTCGCCTGGATAATTTTCTATGTTATCGACATTATCGAATTTCAAGCGCTGATACGTAGCATTAAAAGAGTATTTACCAAAGAAACGCTTCAGTGGCAAAAGTGGGTACGTGTGGGAATCAATCGATAGTGGTTAATCAATCGGTACTGATTTACAATAATTAACTGAGTGAATGGCATAAGGTAATCTTGCTTGTTTTATTGCCGTCTGCTTTAGTGCCAGTCGTTTCTATTTCTTTTTTCGTTTATCTCTAACTCTAAATCCATTGGCTTCTGTTTTTTCAGTTTCAAACAAATCAATGGCTTTGAATAAACTACTTAGCTTAGCGAATCCATAATTTCTTTGATCAAAAGAGGCCTGATTGGATATATGAGATCCAATTGGACCTAACCTCGCCCAACCATCATCATCTTCATTCGCTTCAATGGCTTGTCTCAGTAAGTTGATGACCTTGGTATCAGATTTAATATTCTTTTTGGCGCTAGATTTCTTAGGTGTTTCAGAAACAGGCTCGTCAAGATAGAGGAACTTTGAACAAGCATTTACAAATGGCATGGGGGCTTTCCTCTCGCCAAATCCTATGACCACCTTTCCTTCTGAAAGCGCGTGAGTGACTAACGGGGTAAAATCACAATCGGACGAAACTAAACAAACGACGTCAATTTTTTTTGTGTAAAGGGCTTCCATCACCTGAATCACCATTTTGATATCCGCGGCATTTTTTCCTTTAACCATATCAAACTGCTGAATGGGTTCAATCGCATATTCATGCAATATTGCTTCCCAAGACTTTAGTGTTGATTTAGTCCAATTGCCATAGGCACGCCTGATGTTAACAACACCGTATTTGGCGAGTTCAGATATGACTAAATCCATTTTTGCAGCCGGAGCATTATCTGCGTCGATGAATACTGCTATTTTTTGTTTTTCTTGCATTATTTTTTCGTTCCTTTGTTTCCATTTCGTTTTTATATTTAGGTTATCGCCCTTTATCCAAATACACAAAAGCGCTCTCCAAACTTAAGTGTAGCATCAAGAACTTTCAAGTTCATCTGAACTATCAAAGTCCCATAATAGGTACAAAAAGTCCTATTCTAGTTCTTTGCAAGTTTTGTTTCGTTTCATTCCCTTGCTGGCTGCGTTCCTTATTCATTTTTGATTGATCCGATCTCAGGTATCTAATACTAAGTTTAATCAATGGAGGCGAATACAAGACTTCTCCTAACTTAAGAGTAAACGCTTAAAGCTTTCGTTTATGTGCTAAAAAGAGGCATCTAAGCGCTTGTAGAGATGCTATTTAATGTGATTGGAAATCATTGTGAGGTGAATTTAGCACGATGAAAACAGGACTCTTTGCCCTGCCCCTTTCACGATAGTTTTTAAGTTCTTTAAAGCCTACAAGAGTCTAGTCCACAAAGGTCTGAGCAACCAAAGTGACCAGAATATCAAAGAAGGAACTCGCTTTTTTTTACTCCAAAGAAAACGCGCCTGTTCTTTCATAAATGCTGCACTCAAAAAGGCTTCGGCCACCGCAATTGATTCTTTTGCATTGACGGCCTTTAGGTCGTTGAGTTGACTCCCTGCGAGAAAAGAACGTTCCTTTTGTTGAGCAATCCAGTTTTGAGCAATTTTATTGGCTTCACTAAGTAACTCTTTATCAGATGCTACCCATTGAACCAATCCAATTGATAACGCTTCAGAAGCTGTCGGTTTCCAACCTTCGTTTCCCAACATTCGCTGCGCATTTTCTGCACCAATCAAACGAGGAAAATGAACGCTCGAACATCCTTCCGGAGGAACACCTAATTTTGCAAAAGGTGTTGAAAAAGTTGCTTTCTCTGAGGCGATGATACCGCAACATAACGTTGAAGACGTAACGCTTGCGCCGATAGCGGGGCCATTTATTGCAATCAATATAGGCTTAGATAAATGGAGAAAGGCCTCGAAAAGTTTCTGGTTATACTCAACAATTGATTGGTGTAGTTTTCTGGGGTGCATCAGTTTTAGTGAACGACCAAGATCGACTCCAGCACAATAATAATCACCTTTACCAGTGAAAATTATAACTTTTATCGATTGGTTTTTCTTTGCTTTGATAAAGGCTTCTTTGAAGGCTTCCATCATTAGGAAGGTCCAACCATTGAGCTTTTCGGGCCGGCTCATTGTGATTGTGAGCACCCCATCATTAATAGAAGTATCTATATTTCGTGCTGCGTTACTGCTTAGTTCAAGTTCATTCACTAGGTTTCTATCCTATTTTATGTTTCTTAAACGATTCAAGTCAGTTCGAGATTATCAAATCTATGTCATCGAGTGGTTCAGGCTACCACAAAACTGTTTATCAACAACTAGTATGATAAAGTTAAGCGCGACCCGGTTTATCTCTTTTTATGCGCACTCTCCTTCACTTTAACATCGGGTCCCTCAAAAGATGGAAAACTAGTATGAATAATATTAAGTTCGCTACCGCTATTGTTGGACTTTTAAGTCTACTCACACTACCAGCTTTCGCGCAGGATACAAACTTAGAAGGAACCGTCATCGTCGTCAACAAGCGCGATAATACTGTTAGCTTTATAGATGTTGCGAGTAAACAAATTAAATTCACCCAAGCGACTGGGAAAGGGCCACATGAATTGGCATTAACCAATGATGGTTTGTGGGCGGTGGTGACTGATTATGTAGGTGGCAATAGTTTATCGATCTTTGATGTTAAAAAAGCGAAAAAAATACGATCCATTGACCTATCGTCCTACCCAAATCCTCACGGGGTTCTGTTCTTAAACGATCAGCGACGGGTTGCTGTTTCATCGGAAGGGTCTGATAGTGTTGTCATTGTAAACATTCATTCAGGCGAGATTATAAAAGTGATCAGCACGCAGCAGAAAGGCTCTCACATGGTGGCACTACCGGCATCGAGTGATCGTGTTTACACAACCAATATGAGTTCACATAGCGTTTCCGAAATGGATATTCAATCAGGCAAACTGTTAAGAAAATTAGCAACATACAATATTCCAGAAGCAATCACAGTCAATAAAAGTGGAACAGAACTTTGGGTAGGGAGTAATGAAGATGGTTTGGTCACGCTTTATGATTTGGCGAATGGTAAACAAATCAATCAGTGGAAAGGATTTAGTTTTCCTTATCGTGTCTTACTAACAAGCGATGAACATTACGCCGTTATTCCAGACTTCAAAAATGACACGCTTGATATCTTAGATCGCGTTAATCAAAAGAAGCTACACCGAATGAAATTTGAACGAGGAACGACGCCGAATGGGGTGTATTTTCATCCCGATGATCGCACCTTATTTATGTCCGCCTATGGGAAAAATAAAGTGCTAGTGATTGATATCTTATCGGGAAAAATTTTGTTTGAATTACCCGCTGGCGCTGGACCGGATGGAGTAGCGTTTTCGCCAATAACTTTTGAATGACGGCAACCAAAGGTTGTCAATCCAACGCCCACCCCATCGACTACACTTTTGATTCTAAGCTCGAAACATGAATTTTGCTTAGTATGGCTCTAATTAATAATAACGCGGCCCGACCCGTTTTTCGACCCGTTTTT
>JAHRVB010000170.1 GCA_019090895.1 Kangiellaceae bacterium | reverse complement strand
GGCTAAAAAATTGAAAGACTTTTTACCACCTAGTACACAGAGTAAGACTAAAGGAAGGTTTAGATGGAAACGACACCCGAAGGAATACTGTCTGGTAAAATTATAGGATGTGCAATCGAAGTACATAAACAGATCGGACCGGGGCTACTCGAATCAGTTTACGAGGAGTGTTTGTGTTTTGAACTTTCACAAGAAGGATTATATCTAGAGCGACAATTTGAAGTGCCGATTGAATACAAGAAGAATCGATTGAACAGCAAATTACGATTGGACTTAATTGTAAATAATGAGGTCATTGTTGAAATTAAGTCGGTTCGGAAGTTGGAGAATATACACAGTGCACAACTGCTCTCCTATTTAAAGTTGACGAATAGAAAATATGGACTACTAATAAATTTCAATGTTGAACTGTTGAAATTGGGCATTAAGAGAATAGCGAATTAACCAATCGGTTCTCTGTGAACTCTGTACCTCTGTGGTAAATTTTAGGTTTTGATTTTAAGGTTTAAAAAATGAACAAAGTATATATTTGTGATGCAATAAGAACACCGATAGGTCGGTTTGGCGGTTCACTCTCTCGCGTTCGCGCTGATGACTTGGGTGCGATCCCGATCAAAGCACTGATAGACAGAAATCCGCAGGTCGATTGGAAAGCTGTCGACGATGTTTATTATGGATGTGCCAATCAAGCGGGCGAAGATAATCGCAACGTCGCGCGAATGAGCGCGTTGCTTGCGGGATTACCGATTGAAGTTCCAGCGGTGACCGTTAATCGATTATGTGGTTCTGGTATGGATGCAATTGGTTCCGCCGCCAGAGCAATTGCATGTGGAGAGCAATCGATGGCTATAGCCGGTGGTGTTGAGCAAATGTCTCGCGCTCCTTTTGTTATGCCTAAAGCTGACAGCGCTTTTTCTCGCAAAGCTGAAATCTACGATACAACTATGGGGTGGCGATTTGTAAACAAAAAACTCGCCGAGCAGTATGGCGTCGAAAGTATGCCAGAGACAGCAGAAAACGTAGCCGAGCAATTTGATATCAGTCGACAAGATCAAGATAAGTTTGCATGCCGTACCCAAGAGAAAACACAAGCCGCTCAAACGGCTGGTATTTTTGAGCAAGAAATTATTCCTGTGATTGTAAAAGTGAACCGAAAAGAAACAAAAGAATTTTGTGTCGATGAACATCCAAGACCTTCTACTTTAGAAGGTTTAGCAAAATTGGCGACTCCGTTTAAAAAAAATGGCACTGTCACCGCTGGAAATGCATCAGGAATCAATGATGGCGCCTGTGCATTATTAATCGCATCAGAGCAGCAGGTAGAAACTCAATCTCTCAATCCTATTGCACGAGTTATTGGTATGGCGACCTCTGGACTAGAACCGCGGATAATGGGGTATGGACCAGTAGAAGCTTCTCGGAAGGTACTTAACAATGCTGGACTTAGTTTAGAGCAAATGGATGTGATTGAGCTTAACGAAGCGTTTGCCGCACAAGGACTAGCCGTCACCCGTGCATTAGGACTTGCAGATGATGATGAGCGAGTGAATCCTAACGGCGGTGCGATCGCGTTAGGTCATCCTTTAGGAATGAGTGGTGCAAGATTAGTGACAACTGCCGCTTACCAATTACAAAGAACAGAAAAACAATACGCACTTTGTACCATGTGTATTGGTGTTGGTCAGGGGATAGCAATGATCATTGAGCGAGCTTAATCGTTCATTTGAATTAATACTCGTTTTATAACGAGCATTAAGAAAGTAATTAGCCGTTAGATGGCAACGTTTTTTAAGGAGAAATTAAATTATGCAAAGTGTTGATAACGCAGCAGAGCAAATCGAATTTGATCGTCGTATTGTAGAAGAGCAAAAAATCGAGCCGTCAGATTGGATGCCTGAAGACTATCGAAAGAATCTAATTCGCCAAATGTCACAGCATGCCCATTCGGAAGTGATTGGTATGCAACCAGAAGGTAACTGGATCACTCGTGCCCCGTCGTTAAGACGTAAGGCTGTTTTACTTTCTAAAGTACAAGATGAAGCGGGTCATGGTCTCTACTTGTATAGTGCTACAGAATCGTTAGGTGTTTCGCGCAGCGAACTTATCGAAGCGCTGCAAACCGGAGTTGCTAAATATGCTTCTATCTTTAATTATCCGACTTTGACTTGGGCAGATGTGGGGGCGATTGGATGGTTAGTGGATGGCGCAGCAATCGTCAATCAAATTTCATTGCAACGAACTTCGTATGGGCCTTATGCAAGGGCAATGATAAGAATCTGTAAAGAAGAGAGTTTTCATCAGCGGCAAGGTTACGAGATTATGTATGAGTTAGCCCATGGATCGCCAGAGCAAAAAGCCATGGCTCAAGATGCAATGAATCGAAATTGGTGGCCAGCTTTAATGATGTTTGGCCCACACGATAGTGACTCGGCACATTCTGGCCGTTCGATGCAATGGAAAATAAAACGTGTTTCCAATGATGACTTGCGACAAAAATTTATTGATCAAACAGTGCCACAAATTGAAGTGCTTGGTCTGGAAATGCCTGACCCTGAAATTAAATGGAATGAAGAAAAAGGTCAGTATGATTCTGGAGAAATAAATTGGGAAGAGTTTTACCAAGTGATTAACGGTAGTGGACCTTGTAACTACCAACGTCTTAAACACCACAAAAAAGCACACCAAGATGGCGAATGGGTTCGAGAAGCGGTTAGAGCATATAGCGAGAAACAACAAACCAAAAAAGAAAACGTCGCTTAAAATTGGGCACTGTTGAAAAGACTTAGATAGAGAGGTGGATATGAGTGAACAAAAAGAAAATATAAATCAAGAGCATTTAGCGGTGTACGAAGTTTTCGTTCGCTCCAATCGTGGACTCGATCATAAGCATGTTGGAAGCTTGCATGCCGAAAGCCCCGAACATGCATTGATGTATGCGAGAGATTGCTACCTTCGACGCTCAGAAGGCGTGAGTGTTTGGGTGGTTAAAGCTTCGGATATCACTGCGTCGCAGGAAGATGATATTGCTAATTTCGTTGATCCAATGGATGACAAACCCTATCGGCATGCGACTCATTATGTCCTTCCTGATAATGTTAGTAATATGTAGTTATCGTATGGGGGACAATGAGTAAGTCCCTAATAGTTTTCGTTAAATTATTTTATTAAAAGAATACAATTATGAACACAAAAAATAAAAATCTCTACCGGTTCTTAGTCGGTCTCGCAGACGATTCAGTCATTTTGAGTCATCGTTTATCTGAATGGTGCAGTAACGGTCCGTATTTGGAAGAAGATATTGCTCTGTCTAATGTCGCACTGGATTATATTGGTCGAGCCAGAATGTTCTACCAGTATGCAGTAGAGATAGAAGGAAAAGGTCGAACTGAAGATGATATTGCTTATTTTAGAAATGAACGAGAATACACTAATCTATTAGTGCACGAACTGCCTATTAATGATTTTGCTTTTACCATGGTAAGACAATATTTTTTGGATGTTTTTTATTGCTTGTACCTTGAAAAATTGACTGCTTCATCTGATTCAACTGTCGCCGCAATAGCATCTAAGGCAATCAAAGAAAGCCGTTACCACCTTAAGCGCAGTGAACCTTGGATTGAACAGTTGTCTCAAGGTACTGAAGAAAGCAAACGCCGAGTGCAACTAGCATTGGATGAACTGGTTAATTTTGTTGGTGAATTATTCGTGATGGATGACTGGGAAAAAGAACTGCTTAGTTCCGCCATTGCGGTAGACCGCACTGAATTGCAATCTGAATGGGACCATCAAGTTCAGACCTTTTTATCAACCTCTGGAATGTCCTTCGATGACAGCCAAGTACAAATTCGAGGTGGTCGAAACGGAATACATACCGAACACTTAGGTCATCTATTAAGTGAAATGCAATTTTTGCAACGCAGTAATCCCGGTTTGAATTGGTAACGGAGAAGACGAAATTGTGAGACAGAATATTAACCCATTGTTCTCCGAAACTATTCCGACATTATCGCCGGAATTTGCACAGCGACGTGCTTTTCGGCTTGCCTCTTCTTGTGGCGAAATTTGGGATGTTCTAGACAGAGTGTTTGATCCTGAATTGCCTGGACTCACTATTTGGGATTTAGGAATTCTACAAGACGTTAAAGAGGTTGATGGTCAAGTTCAGGTCGTTGTCACGCCGACCTACAGCGGTTGTCCAGCGGTAGATACCATAAAACAGGATATAAAAAAGGAACTCTCAGTAGTAGGGTATAACAAGGTTGATGTTCGCATTAGTCTTGCGCCGGCTTGGACCACCGAGATGATGTCACCTGATGGGAAACAGCATCTGAAGAGTATTCATATTGCGCCGCCCAATAGAGAAGATAATGTAAGCTGTCCCGTGTGTGAAAGTAATCAAACAACGTTACTTAGTCAGTTCGGTTCGACGGCTTGTAAGTCACTTCATCAATGTGAAAGTTGTTCAGAAGTGTTTGATTATTTCAAACACTTCTAATGAAACAATAGATGAACACAAAAAAATTAATTCTAGTTATTAGAAAATTGCACCAAGGATTTTTACAATGAGTACAGATTTTTATTCACTTAAAATAAACAGCGTAGAAAGATTAACTAAGGACTCTATAGCCCTTAATTTTTCTCCGCCTGAAGGTCAAGAGGAACTTTTTAAGTTTACTCAAGGTCAGCACTTAACATTGAAAGCAGATATCGATGGCCAGGATATTCGACGTTCTTATTCCATCTGTCGTGGCACGGATACTCAAGAGCTACGAGTGGGGATTAAAGCAATCGACAATGGGGTGTTTTCTAATTATGCGAATACCCAGTTAAAAGCAGGCATGTTTTTAGAGGTTATGCCGCCACAAGGTCATTTCTATACGGAGCTATCGCCTGAGAATAAAAAGAACTATTTACTTATCGCCGTCGGAAGTGGTATCACGCCGATGCTATCGCATATCGAATCGATACTTTCATTAGAGCAAGGTTCACATATTACCTTGTTGTACGGTAATAAACGTACCCCAATGATGATGTTTAGAGAAACGCTTTGTTTTCTAAAGAATAAATACATGGAGCGATTTAATTGGGTCAATTTTTTCACTAAAGAAGAAAATGATGCTGAGATTTTGAATGGCCGTATTAGCGCACAGAAAATTATTGACCTTGATTCAGCCAAGCTTATCGAAATTAAACGTTTTGACGATGTATTTGTTTGTGGTCCCGAGAAAATGACTTTAGATGTTGCCGCTGCGTTTGAGTTCTGGGGGTTCGATAAGTCGAAGATTCACTATGAACTCTTCTTCTCCGGTTCTGCGGAAGAAACAGCTGAAAAGAATAAGGCTAAACGAGCAGAAAAATATGGAGAAAAGACCGCAAACGTATCAGTTAAAGTGGCCGGAAGAAAAACATTATTAGAGCTAGAAATGGGGGGAGTCAATATATTGGATGCAGCGATGGAAAACGGAGCCGACTTGCCGTTTTCATGCAAAGGAGGCGTTTGTGCAACTTGTAAAGCGAAAGTGATCAGAGGAAAAGTCGAAATGGACATGAATCATTCGCTGACCGAACAAGAAGTTGCCGAAGGAATGATCTTAACGTGTCAGGCTCATCCAGTTTCTGAAGATGTCGAAATCGATTTTGATATCTGTTAGGAAAAGCCAGGCAACTCTATGATTGCTATCGATCAATTTATACAACAACGTGCCCACGACGCTAATATCAGTTGTCGAACTATTATCATTACGATATTTGGTGACGTTGTATCGCAACATGGTGGCTGGATATGGCTTGGTAGTTTGATTGATGCGCTTAAACCTCTTGGATATTCAGAAAGGCTTGTTAGGACATCCGTATTTCGATTGGTGAAAGAGGATTGGATTAAAGTTGACAAGATAGGTCGTCGTAGTTATTACCGGTTAACAGACAGTGCACTCAGTCATCATAAAAATGCTGCAAAACGAATTTACTCAGAAGATAGCAGGCTTTCGAAAAACAACTGGGTAATATTATTGCCGGCCTTTGTCGACGAAGTTAAGTCGGTGGTTCTAAAAAGGCAACTTAATTGGCTGGGTTTTAGTTCGCTAACTAGTGGCACTTACGCACACCCTAATTGTGACATGGATTCGTTAATGCAAACCATCGAAGAATTGGACCTAAAAGATTCCGTTATACTTTTTTCGTCAAAAACTAACGACCAATTCTCCAGTAAAACACTAAAAAATTTGGTTTATCAAAAGTGGGAGATTGAATCGCTAATTGGCCGTTATCAGATTTTCATAGACACCTATAGGCCTATATTGACCGAAAGCGATGATAGAGGTTTTACTGACGCACAATGCCTTTCGCTAAGGTTGTTGTTGATACATGAATATCGTCGAATCTTACTAAGTGATCATGAGCTAGCAGAAGATATGCTTCCTCAACATTGGAACGGGCATCAAGCTAACCAGCTGGTTGAGTCTCTATATGAGCTACTGAGAGTCCCATCGATACGATTCATAACGTCAAATTTGCAGTCCAATGAAGGTTATTTACCGCAACCAAGTGTTGAGAATACTCAACGCTTTAAATAATGCACACATCGAGTCC
>JAHRVB010000169.1 GCA_019090895.1 Kangiellaceae bacterium | reverse complement strand
GTGACTGACCGTGCTTTCTGTACAAAAATTGTTGCGGATAATTTGTCTCACGAGAGTCCGGTAGGACTAATCATGAGTGAAAATTTGTTGAC
The DNA here is from genome assembly GCA_019090895.1 of Kangiellaceae bacterium. Taxonomy (GTDB): domain Bacteria; phylum Pseudomonadota; class Gammaproteobacteria; order Enterobacterales; family Kangiellaceae. Next base: position 51,489 of record JAHRVB010000169.1, on the reverse strand, counting down.
AATAGATGAGCAAACCTCTGCAGCAGAAGCGATGTTAATAATGGCTCGTCACAATGTTCGGCACTTGCCGGTTGTGAATGGTGAAGACGTGCGTGGGGTTCTAACTGCCACAGACTTAATTCATAGGCAATCAAATAATCCAATTTATTTGATTAATCAAATTCACAAAACTAACTCAGTCTATAAAATCGCCGAACATGCTAAACAACTTGCACCTACTTTAACTGGGATGGTTTCTAACGGTTACAACGCCCGGGAAATTGCCTATACTATCAGCTCTATCGGCAGAGCGATTAATGTTCAGTTGATAAAATTATCAGAACTAAAGTACGGTCCACCGCCGGTAAAATATGCGTGGATAATTGCAGGTTCACTTGCAAGAAATGATCAAACTGCTCACTCTGACCAAGACAATGGATTAATCTTATCGGATGATTATCAAGAAAATCTTCATGAAGATTATTTTATTAACTTAAGCCGATTTGTTTGCGATGGATTGAATCAGTGTGGCTATATTTATTGCCCTGGTGAAGTCATGTCAACGACAAAAAAATGGCGTCAACCACTTAGTCAATGGAAGGATTACTTTCGGCAATGGATGCTAACACCAAAACCAAAAGCACTCATGTATGCGAGCATATTTTTCGATTTGCGCTGTATTTACGGTGAATCTAGTTTCTTGACTGAACTTAACGATTTAGTGAAGGAGCTTGTTAATGAAAATCATATGTTTCTCAATTACATGGCTGCGAATGCACTCCAAAATTCGCCTCCTTTAGGAATTTTTAGAAATTTTGTTTTGGAAAAATACGGTTCAGAAGAGAAAACTCTTGATCTTAAAAAAAGGGGAGTTGTACCCATTACAGATCTAGCGAGAGTATATGCCTTGTCGGCAGGTATTACTGATATAAATACCCAAGAAAGGTTAAAAGCGTGTTGCGTTGTTGGTGAGTTGAGTAAGTCTGGTTATATGGACCTAATTGATGCATTTGAGTTTTTAAGTATGGTTAGAATCAAACACCAAGCAAAACAGATTAATCATTCAGTTGAACCCAATAACTACCTTCCGCCTGATGAACTGTCGTCACTTGAAAAAAGGCATCTGAAAGACACTTTTGAAGTGATTAGAACCTATCAAAATGCGCTGGAATTAAGTTATCAGGCGGGAATGCTAAGATAAACCATGTTTTCTTTTATCACCAAATTGTTTCAATTGCGTTCGGAAAAAACTAATGTGTTTGCTAAATTCGAATATGCGCTTAGAGATTATAATTCCCGAGCATTCATTACTCGAAAATTTGGTGCGAACGACATAAATTTCGTAGCGGTAGACTTTGAAACAACCGGATTAGATCCTAAGAGAGACAATATTATAAGTATGGGATTTTGTCCGGTTAAAAAAGGGGCTATACGACTGAGCGAATGCGTATATGTCTTAGTAAAATCGAATTTAGAGCTGTGTAGTGAGAACGTAGCAATACACGGATTGACCGATGATGTAATTGAGTTCGGATTATCACCAGAGCAGGCCTTAATAAAGTTTATGGATCAAACTATTGGAAAGGTAGTGATTGCCCACCACCATAAGATTGAGCTTGGTTTTATTCAAAATCTAGCTCAAACAGTCACCGGTTGCCGTTTACCTTTATTCTTCGTTGATACCTTACGCTTCGCTGAAAGACAGTTAAGGAAAAAGAACCGAGAAATTTCATCGGCGGAATTGCGATTGTTTAACTTGCGAAACGAAATGGGGTTGCCAGGCTATCGTGCCCATAATGCATTGGAAGACGCCATTGCAACGGCAGAGCTATTTTTGGCCCAGAAAGCCTCTTTGAGGCGACCTGAATCGCAAATTAGATTAGCTGACCTGGCTTTTTTTAAAGATATGCCCCGAACTTTTAAAAGAAAATAAAAATCGTATTAGTTAAAGACGGTTATACTGTTATGTCTATTAGTCTAATGCCTAGAAGCCGACTGGATTAAAATGATAGAATTCAATTTTTAGATTATCTGTGACTCCAGCACCGTGAACATACTACTTGAGGACGAACAAGCCACCCTAAATATAGGAGCAGAGCTTGCGAAGAGGCTCCCACCAAAAGGCGTTATTTTCCTTCATGGTCCATTAGGAGCTGGCAAAACGACTTTAGTACGGGGATTCCTCAGAGCTCTTGGGCACAGTGGAAGCACTAAAAGTCCGACTTATACCATTGTAGAACCCTATAAATTACCAGAAAGACTGGTTTATCATTTCGACCTATATCGTATTGCCGACCCGGAAGAACTGGAGTATTTGGGATTTCGTGACTACCTAGAAGATAGTTGCTTGTGTTTAATTGAATGGCCCGAAAAAGGAGAGCATTTTTTGCCAAGCGCTGATATAGAGCTGACTTTAAGCTATGAAGGAGAAGGCAGACGGTTTAAACTTAAAGTGAACAATGCCAAGTGGCATGAGTCTATTGTTTCAATAGAAGACTGTGTTTAGTATTGTTGCTTAGTAAATGATGTAGGATTGCCAATCAAGCTTTGGTAATCTTGGCAATATTGCTCTATTCAGGGTTAATTGTAGGATTAATTTAAGGTGATGGTTTAGTGGTTAAATATTTTAAAGTTATTCTATCATTGCTGTTAAGTCTAGCGGTTATTGATAGTGCATTTGCTTCAGATATTAATGGTCTTCGTTTCTGGCAAGATCCCGAGAAAACACGGATTGTGTTTGATTTAAGCGAAAAGGTCGATTACAAATTATTTACCTTGCCAAACCCGTCGCGATTGGTCGTCGATATCAATCAATCCAATCTTAAAGCTGACATCAATGCCATCAAGTTGCCTGAAGCATTGGTCGGTAGTATCCGCACTAGCCATAAGAAAGGCAATACTCGCGTTGTTATCGATCTCAAGAAATCTGTCACGACAAAAGATTTCACTCTAAAGCCATACCAAAAATACGGTCATCGTTTGGTGATTGATCTCGTACCAAAAGATAGCCGAAAGAAAATTGTCAAAAAGGCGGAAGATCGCAATACCAATCAAAAGCGCGATATTATAATTGCAATTGATGCAGGCCACGGTGGAGAAGATCCGGGTGCTCCTGGTGGGGAGAAGGAAGTTTGTTTAGCGGTAGCAAAAAAGTTAGCCGCGCTGATCAATAAAGAAAAAGGCATGAAAGCGGTTCTGACTCGTAAAGATGATTATTTCGTTGGGTTGCTTAAACGAACAGAGATAGCCAGAAGCAATAAGGCCGATTTATTCATATCATTACATGCCGACGGATTTTCGGACAAACGAGTCAGAGGCACATCGGTTTGGGTCTTGTCACCGAGAGGGGCAACATCTGAAATGGGTCGCTGGCTGGAGCAAAAAGAAAACGCCTCGGATTTGGCGGGTGGTGTTGATATATCCAATCAAGATCCTTTAGTTGCTGCAGTACTGTTGGATTTATCTATGAATTATTCAGTAGGAGAGAGCCTGAAGGCCGCAGGTCTCGTTCGAAAACAGTTATCTGGTAATATGCCTAAAATGCACGGTAAGGGAATTAAAAAAGCCGCATTTGTAGTGTTACAGATGCCTGATATTCCAGCAATGCTGGTTGAAATGGGGTTTATTTCTAACAAGAAAGAAAACAAGCAGCTCAAGTCAGCAAAACATCAGCGCAAAATAGCCAGTTCAGTACTAAAAGGTGTGAAGACTTATTTTAAACAAAACCCGCCCGATGGCACTTTATATGCTGGTCTGCACAAAAGAAAAAATAGCCAGACTAAGGTCGCTAGCGTTTCTAAATCAAACACTCAGAAAACGGTCAAACCGAGTGTCAAGAAAGCAGTCAAAAAATCCGTTAAGGCTAAAAATAAATCGCATAAGGTAAAAAGTGGTGACACCTTGTCGGAAATTGCACTTCGACACGGTATATCAACATCTAAATTAAGAAAGCACAACCGACTAAGAAATGATCACATTAGAATTGGTCAAATTATCAAAATTCCTGGAGCATAATCGCTTTGGAAACTGAGAGTTCTCCGCAAGTGCGTATTAAGCAACTTGATAATCGATTAGCCAACCAAATTGCGGCTGGCGAGGTTGTCGAACGGCCTGCATCGGTAGTTAAAGAGTTGCTAGAAAACTCTGTTGATGCTGGAGCAAACCGCATTGAAGTTGACATAGAGCGGGGCGGCACTCGTCTGATGCGTATTACTGATAATGGTTGTGGAATCGTTAAGGACGATCTCAATCTTGCGCTATCTCGGCATGCCACTAGTAAAATTTCTCGAACACAAGATCTCGCTGCAATCGACTCTTTAGGTTTCAGGGGGGAAGCTCTCGCGAGTATTGCTTCAGTGTCGAGATTGACATTGACTTCACGGACAATAGATTCGGACTTTGCTTGGCAAGCCATCGCGGAAGGTCGAAACATGTCGGTCAAAATACAACCAGCATCGTCTACTAAAGGCACTCGAATAGAAGTGAGGGAGCTTTTTTATAACACCCCGGCTAGGCAAAAATTCTTACGAGCCGAAAAAACTGAGTTTGCTCATATTGAAGAAATTTTCAAACGACATGCGCTGGCTAATCAACAAACCGCTTTTATTCTTAAGCATAATCACAAAGTGATCAAACGAATTCCCGCGACTCATACATCGCAAAACAGTCTAGCTCGAATAGAAGCGGTGTGCGGTAAACCATTTGCTCAATGTGCCGTTGCGTTTTCTTGCCAACATGAAGTGGTGAGTTTGCAAGGTTGGACAGGAGGAATCGGCTATCATCGCAGTGAATCCGACATTCAATATGTCTTTGTTAATGGTCGGCCGGTGAAAGACAAAATGCTCAATCATGCTATTCGACAGTCGTTTCAAGATCGTTTACCTCCGGGTAGAATGCCAACTTATGTGATGTTTATCGAAATCGACCCGAGTAAAATAGACGTTAATGTGCATCCAACTAAACATGAAATCCGTTTTGACGAACAAAGAATGGTTCATGATCTAATTGTTCGATCAATTTCAGAGTCGTTACTTGAAAGTGATGGATTGGCGCTACCTTCAGTACAAACAGAAACCGTGAGTAAGGAAAAAAATCCGTCCTCAACGCCATCTAATTATCAATATTCTGTCAATTCGTCTCGCAGTTCTGTTACCGGTGTCGGATACAGCCAAGCAAGCTATCAAATTGCCGCTAAGACTGGCCAATTCTCGCCGATAAGTGTAACTACTAACGAAAGTATTGCAGGAAATTTGGCCTCTTCGGAAAGCATTGATGCTCAAGCAGTCTCTACCCGGATCTTCTCGAATGGTCAAAGTTTAATTCGTGAAAATGTGAATGTCCAAGACGTCAATGAACAAAACGACGTATTATCGAACATTATCGATCTTGGTGGCGATAGCTTCGCTCTTATCGACGGAGCAGGAATTCATCTTTTTCCAGCCAAACTAATCATCAATGATTTTTTTGAGTCTGAAAGTTGGAGTAGGCTAGTTAATAACAGTAAGCCGTTATTATTTCCAACAAGCGTTGATATTGATACCGCGACTATTGAGCAATTTGAAGTTGTCGAAGCGCTTGAATACTTCGGTTTTGTCTTTTCACCGCAAACAGACCATGCAATATTGTTGAAGCAATTGCCACTCTGGACTGAAAGTTTGGGTATTCAGCAAGTCTCAGCGCTGTTTGTCGCATTGGCGGATTCAATGGCGACGATTGCGCAATCAGAAAAATTTTCAGCAACCAAAGTTAAGATATCAACTACAGTGCTTGTGAATTGCTGTTCTGATGTTTTATTTGAATACGCGAAGGAAATATTCAATTGGATTGTCTCATCGAATCATTATTCAATAAGCGAACATAATAAAAGCAAACGACTCACCAGTGAAATGGCTGGTCAAATACTGCAATGAAAATTCTTAATACAACCAAGCCGATCGTCTTTCTTATGGGGCCGACGGCTAGCGGTAAAACAGCCTTGGCGACTGATTTATACCAGCAAGAAAATAGCTCAATCGAATATGAAATCATCAGTGTCGATTCTGCAATGGTGTTTACTGAACTGGATATTGGCAGTGCGAAACCGACTGCTGAGGAGTTGCAGCTAGCACCTCATCACTTAATTGACTTTATCGACCCAGCCGAAAGCTATTCGGTTTCGCAATTCAGGAGCGATGCTATTGAGCTTATTAACCAAATTCATCATCGAGGAAAGATACCATTATTAGTCGGCGGTACAATGCTTTATTTTAAAGGAATAAAAGATGGTTTAGCCGAAATGCCAAGCACCGACAAATCCGTTAGATTGCAAGTTAAGTCTGAATTAGAGCGAAAGGGATCCGCATGGTTACACCAGCGATTGTTTGAAGTCGACGAGAAGACCGCGAAACGATTGCATGCTAACGATTCTCAACGAATCACACGAGCGTACGAAGTATTCTTGATGACCAGTAAACCTCTCTCGCAATGGCATGCCGAACAAGACAAGCAAGCACTTGCTAACCCTATATTGTCAATTGCGCTAGCGCCTGCGGAGCGAGCAATATTACATCAAAGGATAGAACAACGATTCACACAGATGATGAATAATGGATTTGTCGATGAAGTTAAAAAGCTCTATAACCGTGGTGACCTAGATTTAGATTGCCCTTCAATGCGCAGTGTTGGTTATCGTCAAATATGGCAATATTTAGCAGGTGAATTGACCATAGAAGAGGCCGTTGAACGAGCTGTAATCGCCACACGACAACTCGCAAAACGGCAGTATACTTGGTTAAGAAGTTGGCCCAACATTCAGTGGTTTGACCCTTTGGTTGAGCAATCTTTGAACGATTGTAAACGTTCTATCGATCAATTCGTATCGTTAGAATAATCAATTTATTTTACTGATATTTTTTAAAAACATTGAATTTTTTTGAACCCCTTCATATATTGCTAATTTTTATAAAAGAAAGATTGAACTTCTTTCTTTTTGTCCCCACTAATGACCCCGTAACTCAGTTGTTTTTCGAAATTTTCACTGGCATTACTAGTCGTATTGGTGAAAACCTTGTAAAACAATAAGTTAGCAGTCCAATTTGACAGACCACATTTTTGGTAGAAATTGTCTTTAACTGCTAAACTTAATACTAGGTCTATCGTTATATTTTTGGAAATGCAGCAAAAATAAGTCTAGATCTTGTCGAGAATTTTGTTAGTTCACACTAGCGCTTGAATTTTCAAGTTACATGGAAAGTGTTTAACGAAGTTTGCTAATCAGTCTGCAGGCTTTCCTTAGTCAGGATGTCGAAATAGTTCGGAGCAGGTTTGCTCGGAGTGAAAAAAAGGCAAAATGAAATAGCAGCAATAATGAGTTGTTCGATTTCAATCAATGCTCGTTTTAGCTCGTTATTGTAAACAAAAAAAAGAACAAGGAGACTATTATGTCAAAAGGGCAATCGCTACAAGACCCTTACCTAAATGCATTGCGTCGGGATCACATTCCCGTGTCAATATTTTTGGTCAATGGAATTAAATTGCAAGGACAAATCGAATCATTCGATCAATTTGTCGTTCTTCTGAAGAATACGGTTAGTCAAATGGTCTATAAACATGCCATTTCGACGGTCGTACCTGCAAAGAATGTTAAATTGCCGCATGCTGATGCGGAGCAAAATGACCAGAGCAATGAAAGTGCGGGCAATTATTAACGCTAGCTAACGTTAGCTTTGATTGTTTGTTTTTTCATTGGTTCGGCAACTGAAAAAACCTCTATCTAATTGAGGAGTTCTCGGTTGTGCTGGTTGTTTATATTCCTCCGGTGAATCTGGCTTATTCAATCTCATTTGAAATTTAAATGTATAAATAAGCCAGTTCTGGAAGTGGTTTTCCGATCCAAACCAGCTGATACGTTACCGCGATATTTACCAGATTGAGATAATCGCGTACAGACGAGTTTTATTCGTTTATAATTCACATCACCAATTTCCTTAGCGAGTTCTATTTCTATTGTTTGATCGACATTCCGGCGGCGAAAACGCCGTGCTAGTTCACATCGAGTTACCCGATTCTCATAATAAAGAAGACAAAGATGAGTTTGTCGATTTGGTGGTATCTGCTGGATTAAGTATTAAAGCCATGGTTGGCGGTAGTCGTCAATCACCGCATGCTCGGTATTTTATTGGCACAGGTAAAGCGGAAGAAATAAAACAAATCGTCGAAGAACAAAATGCCGATGTTGTACTTTTTAATCACCGCCTTTCCCCCGCACAAGAACGTAATATCGAAGAACTGGTTTGCTGCCGTGTGATTGATAGAACCGGGCTAATTTTGGATATTTTTGCCCAGCGAGCTCATACTCATGAGGGTAAACTGCAGGTTGAACTCGCCCAGTTGCGTCACATGTCGACTAGATTGGTCCGCGGTTGGACCCATTTGGAGCGTCAGAAAGGTGGAATTGGTTTAAGAGGACCGGGTGAAACTCAATTAGAAACTGACAGACGGCTTCTGGTTGACAGAATAAAGAATATTCGAAAGCGACTCGATAAAGTAGAAAAGCAAAGAGAGCAAAGTCGAAGAGCACGTAAACGCGGTAATATACAAACGGTTGCATTAGTTGGATATACTAATGCAGGCAAGTCCACACTTTTTAACCGACTAACCAAATCTAAGGTTTATGCGGCCGATCAGTTATTTGCGACACTTGATCCGACTCACAGGCAAGTTGAATTAGTACCTGGGCAGCGAGCTATCTTATCTGATACCGTTGGATTTATTCGTCACCTACCACATGATTTAGTGGCTGCATTTAAAGCGACCCTGCAAGAAAGCCGTCAAGCGGATATTTTGTTACATATCATTGATGCGTCTGATATTCGAAAAGAGGACAATATTGAGCAAGTTTATAAAGTGTTGGAATCCATTGGCGCGGGTGATGTTCCAGTCATTGAGGTATATAATAAAATTGACCAGTTAGAAAAAGTATCGCCGAAAATCGAAGCGGAATATGACGAGCATGGACGAGTGATATCAGCACCTAATATGGGGACTAACGAAGTTAGTCATAAGATCTGGTGCTCAGCTAAAACAGGAGAAGGGGTAGAGTTGGCTCTGCAAACTATAAGCGAGCAATTAGATATTGATTGGTTAGACTTGAATTTATTGATTTCGCCCCAAAATCTAGATATTCGGAGTGAACTTTATAACCTGCATGTGATTACTGACGAGACCGTTGTTGAAAATGGCGATATGGAAGTCAGAGTGAAGATTGATGCTGGAGACTGGCGTCGACTCAATCGTCAGAGCGATAATCGACTTGAGCAATGTTGCGTAGGTGAAATTCCTCATTTTGGTATTGAAGACGATTGGCAGTCGTAATTTGTCTTTGTTGCACTAAACCGAGTTAAGCTCGTTTCACAAAGAGTGCAAGTGATAGTATTCGTTAAAGTCAGCGTTCATTTGATGCTGGTATTTAAATAATCAATTCGTTATCCGTTACACGGGAGAAAAATATGGCTTGGAATCAACCAGGTAATAACAATGAAAAAGATCCTTGGGGCAACCGTAAAAAGCAAGATGGACCACCTGATCTTGATGAGATAGTGAAAAAGGTGACTGGCATTTTTGGCGGTGGTAAGAAAGGTGGCGGCGGTTCAAGCTCTGGGAGCATAAAAGGTTTTGTTGTAACAGGAGCTGTTATTCTCGGAGTAATCTGGGCTGCATCAGGTATCTATACGATCGATGAAGCAGAAAAAGGCGTTATTTTACACTTCGGACAGTATGACCGTACTGTTGATGCTGGCTTAGGTTGGTTACCTCGCGGCATTGAGAAAATGACTAAAGTGAATACTGATGAAATGCGAAATGCATCTGTTAGCGGTGTCATGTTAACTAAAGACATTAATATTGTTGAAGTCGATGTAGGTATTCAATATCAGGTGGCATCACCGGAAGATTATCTGTTTAAACTCAGTGATGTTGAATTTACATTGGATCAAGCTTCGGAAAGTGCACTTCGTCAAGTCGTTGGTAGTAGTAATGTTGACGCAATCTTAACCACTGACAAAGAAAGAATCCAAGACGAGCTCAAGCAAGAAATTGATGAAGTGCTGGCTCAGTATAAAAGTGGCTTGAGTGTCAGAACCGTTACTCTAAAACGAGTAAGACCGCCACGGGAAGTGAATGAAGCGTTTGAAGAGGTCAATAGAGCCGCTCAAGATGCTAAACGAGAAATTCAAAACGCGGAAGCTTATCAAAACGAAAAATTACCGCTCGCGATTGCTGATGCAGAAAAAGTAAGACAACAAGCGGACGCTTACCGAGCGACAGCACTCGCGAAAGCGAATGGTGAAGTGGCGCGATTTAAACAATTGCTCCCACAATATGCAGCGGCTCCTGAAGTAACTCGGACTCGACTCTATCTAGAAGCAGTAGAACAAGTCATGTCTAATTCAAGTAAAGTGATGATAGATACCAAAGGTGGTAATAACATGATCTATTTACCGCTTGATCAAATCATGAAGCAGAATAAGGAGAAAAACTAATGACTAACAAAGGTCTATTTAGCATTATTTTCGCTCTAGCGGCAGTAATGGTTGTTTCAAAGTCAATTTATATTGTCGATGAAGCTGAGAAAGGACTTGTTCTGCGTTTTGGAAAAGTTCTTCGAGACGCAGAAAAGGTACCAGAAATTAACGCTCCAGGTCTGCATTTTAAAGTTCCATTTATGGATAGCGTGGTTTTAATCGATACCCGTGTTCAATTAATGGATGGAACTCCTGATGTATTCACAACTCAAAACAAAGAGTTTTTGGACGTTGACACCTACGTTCAATGGAAAGTAACCGACTTCGCTAAGTTTTATATTCGAACCAATGGTAATTTCCGTAAGGCAGAAGGGTTTATTGAAGGTTTTGTCGATAATGGGTTAAGAAATCAATTTGGTAAACGAACCATAGAACAGGCGATTTCCGGTGAAAGGGAAGAGTTGATGGGTGATATTCGTAGCTTTGTTAATTCGAAAGTACCTGAATATGGACTCGAAGTTGTCGATATTCGAGTAAAGAAAGTTAACTATACTTCTCGTGTTCTTAAGAATGTTTATGAACAAATCGTTTCTGAGCGTGGTGCTCAAGCAAAATTAATACGAAGTGAAGGTAAGCAAGAAGGAAACATCGTTAAAGCTAAAACCGACGCTAATGTGCTACGGACGCTTGCGGAAGCCGATGAATATGCACGTACCGTTCAAGGTAAAGCCGACGCTGATGCAGCCAAAATATATGCCGATACCTACAACAAAGATCCTGAGTTTTACGCGTTCCTACGTAGTATCGATGCATACAAAGCTTCTTTCGATAATAAAGGCGATATCTTAGTTGTTAGTCCTGATAGCGATTTCTTTAAATATCTTAAGAATGCAAAAGGTAAAAATAAGTAAGCGCTAACTTTTGATAGAATCAAAGGGGGCTTCGGCTCCCTTTTTTGTTTTATCATTAATGCTCAAATAATCTTCCCCTTAGGTCAAAAAACATCAAAAAAAGCAGAAATTACTCTTTGATGAGAGTACAATTCGCGGTTTCCTGCAAAACTTAGCAATTTACAAATCCTTATGATTAATAAGACTGATAGTTCGAAGAATCTCGTTGTTCTTGGTACCCAATGGGGTGATGAAGGTAAAGGCAAAATCGTCGACCTTCTAACCGATCGCGTGAGCGCTGTGGTTCGATTTCAAGGGGGTCATAACGCGGGTCATACCTTAGTCATTGAAGGAAAAAAAACAGTTCTTCATTTAATACCTTCAGGAATCTTAAGAAATAATGTTAAATGCTTGATTGGCAACGGTGTTGTACTTTCTCCTGAAGCACTAGCGATTGAAATGGAGATGCTTGAGAAAAATGGAGTTCCGGTTAGAGAACGACTAAGAATTAGCCCTGCATGTACTTTAATCCTTCCTTATCATATCGCGCTCGATCAAGCTCGAGAAGCAGCCAAAAGTAAAGATAAGAAAATTGGTACTACCGGTCGAGGAATTGGACCAGCCTATGAAGACAAAGTTGCTCGGCGTGGATTACGGGTTGACGATTTATTTTACCCGGAAAGACTAAAAGAGAAATTAACTGAAATTTTAGAATACCATAACTTTATTTTAGTTAACTATTTTAAGCAGCCAGAAATAGCGGTTGAAAGTGTTTACCAGGAATGCTTAGGTTATGGCGAAATGCTTAAAGATTTAGTTGAAGACATTCCACATACATTGCATAAAGCTAGAGAAAATGGTGAGTCATTATTGTTTGAAGGTGCTCAAGGTACTTTGCTTGATATCGACCACGGTACATTCCCGTATGTGACTTCTTCAAATACAACGGCTGGTGGTACCGCTACTGGTTCTGGATTTGGTCCACTGTATTTAGATTATGTTTTAGGTATTACCAAAGCCTATACCACTCGTGTTGGTGGCGGACCTTTCCCTACTGAGTTATTTGATGATGTTGGACAATATCTGGGTGAAAAAGGCCATGAATTCGGTGCGACGACAGGACGCCCACGTCGTTGTGGCTGGTTAGATGCGGTTGCCCTTAGTCGAGCAATTCAGGTTAATAGTGTCACCGGAATTTGTTTAACTAAATTGGATGTTTTAGATGGATTAGAAACAGTTAAAATTTGTACTAAATATGATTGTCCTGAAAATGGAGAGTTATCGACTACGCCGGTGGGCGCTGAAGGATACGAAAGAGTTAAACCTCAGTACATTGAGATGCCTGGTTGGAGTGAAAATACATTTGGTGTCCAGTCGTGGGAAGAATTGCCAGAAGCGGCTAAAAACTATGTTAACAAAATTGAAGAAATTGTTGGGGTGCCGGTGGACATCGTTTCAACGGGGCCTGATCGAGTAGAGACGATTGTGCGCCGAGACCCATTTACTCTTTAATCTATGAGCGGAATAGATTAAAAAGAAAACATAAAAAAAGAGGCTTCGCCTCTTTTTTTATAATTAGCCATATATCTGGCTGCTATGTTTTTTACCTTAAGTTATTCATTAACAAATCAACAGTTATTCATTTTGAACTAAGTAATGAACACTAAAAAGTTCGTCCTCATCAGTCCACGTTTTTAAAGCTCTAAAGCCCGCCGCTGAAGCCATTTGTAAAAAACTATCAATAGTGTACTTATGAGAGTTCTCGGTATGAATTGACTCTCCAGAAGCAAATGAAAATCGATGCGACCCTATACTGACAGTTTGCTCAATTTTACTGAGCAAATGCATTTCAATTCGTTGTTCCCGTTGATTGAGGCGAGCTCTATGAGAGAAGTTATCCAGATTAAAATTCCCTCCGAGTTCAGAGTTTATTCTAGCTAAAATATTCTTGTTAAACGCCGCAGTTACGCCCTTACTATCATCATAAGCTGACTCAAGAATATATCTTTCCTTCAGTAAATCAGCACCAATGATTAAAGCACCCGTTGAGCCAACTAATGAGCGCATACTGTTTAAGAATTCGATCGCCGATTGTTTATCGAAATTACCAATTGTTGAACCTGGGAAAAACACGATTCGGTTGTGATGTTTTTCTCTTCCTTGCCATTCTACAGGATGTGTGAAGTCTCCTTGAATTGGCATAATTTGAATATCTGGAAATTTTGATTGAATGATGTTTGCACTGTAGAAAAGGAAATCTTTTGAAATATCCATTGGGACATAAGAATGCGGACTATCGAGCGAATTCAATAGCGCTTGGATTTTGATTCCCGCGCCCGCACCGGGTTCTATAATGGTGGCTTGTGGGCCAATCATTTGTGCCAGTTCAGTATTGATTTTATTTAGAAGAGCGAGCTCAGTGCGAGTAATATAGTACTCGTCCAATTGGCAGATTTGCTCAAATAATTCAGATCCTCGTTGATCATAAAAATACTTGCAGGGTAAAGATTTTGGACTGTTGGTTAGGCCCTGTTGGACGTCTTTCATAAACTGTTCTTGTTCGAAGGACAGCGAGCTAGCGCTCGGCTCTATTTCAATTGTATTTGAATCGCTTTTGTAAGCTGTCGTTCCTGTTCGGTCATCCATTTTGTATGCTCCGTTACGCGTTCGCTGCTAAGCGAATCCCTGAAAATTGCCAACTGGCACCAGGATAAAAGAAGTTCCGATATGAAGGACGAATATGTCCCTTAGGTGTTACAAAAGAACCTCCCCTTAGTACATATTGATTGACCATAAATTTGCCATTGTATTCACCAGTGGCTCCTTCGGATATTTTAAATCCCGGATAGGCATTGTAACTACTAGAGGTCCATTGCCACAGTTCTCCAAACATTTGTTGCAATCCGCTACCTAAACACCCGTTTGGGGCTTGTGTCGGCGAAGCTTCTCGCAGTTGCTTGGTAACTATTCGAGCTGCGACTTCCCATTCATGCTCTGTCGGCAATCGTTTGTTGATGCTCGCGGCGTACGCGTTCGCTTCAAAATAATTTGTGTGAGTTACCGGTGCGTTAAGATCGACAGGTATTAACCCTGATAAGGTGTAGTGAAACCACTTGTCTTCTTTTTTGACCCAATATAATGGCGCCAAAGTATTTTTTTCTTTTAGTTGGTACCAAGCCTCTGATAACCAAAATGAAGATTCTTGGTAGCCACCATTTTCAATGAATTCGATATATTCCCCACAGGTGACCAGCCGGTTAGCAAGTTCGAATTCTTCGACATAAACCTTATGCTTAGGCCCTTCATTATCGAAATAAAAGGTTTCGTTAGCGTGGCCAATGTGATGGATTCCACTTTCAATACTCGTCCATGTCATAGGATGTGGATGATAATTAGGTTGTTTGGCTTTTTGATAAGCTGGATAGGCAGGATTGATGAACAAAGCGTGCTTTACATCAGTCAATAGCAGCTCTTGATGTTGTTGCTCGTGATTGGTCATTAGCTGGACGAGGTTAATTAAAGAATGGTTTTCGTCGTTTTCTTTGTTGAGCAATGTCTGCATATGCTCATTAACGTGTAGACGATAATTGAGTACGGTCGCTAGGTTTGGACGGCTTAATAACCCACGTTTTAGACGAGAAAACTGTTCTCCCACCGCATTATAATAGGAGTTAAATAGGTATTCGAAGCTAGGATCGAAATCTTGGTAATTGGGAAAATAAGGTTTGAGTATAAAAGTTTCAAACGCCCAGCTGGTATGCGCCAAGTGCCATTTGCTAGGAGATGCGTCGGGCATTGACTGGAGTTGCATATCTTCCTCAGAAAGAGGAGATACAAGATCTAAGCTGTATTTTCGAACTCGTTGAAAGCTATTTGCTAATTCTACCAGCGTTGGTCTTGCATCGGAGCGAGACATTAATCACCTAATGACTATTACCTTTGAACATTGTTTGTAGTGTAGAAGCTATTTAATTCTCAAAAATTGAGTTTGAACTTCTTCCGCATGTGTTTTATCTTCTTTTGTTTTGCCGTAGTTTAATAGAACTTTAAGAAATTCTTCGCGAGGAATCTCTGTGACAGAGTAATTCAACCTGTTGGTAAATGTCATGGCATTGTTTTCCTTAATCATCGAACATAATCCTTTTCATTATGTCAGCCGGTAAAGACTAACATGGTCAAAACCATGCTGACAAATTTAGTGATAAATTTCTTGCCAGATGTTTTTACGATTGTAGAGTATTATCTCATTAAGAGATGCGTGTGGTTCATTGTAGCCGCTAATAGCATTTTTATTTAGGGATATTTGAATGATGCTTCAGCCACTCATTCGCCCTATTTATTACAACTGATTATTAGTTTAATCGGATCCACTTAATCTAAATAGTCGCTTGTTCTCATTTTTTTGTAAGAGATCAGCCTAATATTTATATTCGAAGAATTGTAGTCCAAATTATCAGTTGAATAGGTGCACACAGCCATAATCAAATATTGTGGTGGTCAATTTATACTACTTACGAGTTATCTTCTTGTATTGCTTCTCGTTTCGATAGGCATAGTTTTGGCTTTCTATTATCAAAAAACATATACTATAGTCAATGAATCCTGCAGCCCATGAACCCTATATGAGCTGACAGTGTTCTCGTGTTAATTAGGTTGAGGGCCAGAAATACCTATGGAATTGAGTGACGACGATATTAAGTTGATTAATCGAGTTCAGCGAAACTTCCCGCTTTGCAAAGATCCGTTTGCACAAATCTCAAAGGAGTTGGGGCTTGATAAATCTTGGGTCATTAGTCGTTTAAACGAACTTCGTGAAATAGGTGTTGTGAGTCGGTTTGGCTCAATTGCGAAAAGAAAAAATGATGGTTTCAGTACTTTGGCTGCGCTCAAAGTACCACCTGATCGAATTAACGATATTGCTCATCTCATTAACTCTTATGAAGACGTAACTCACAATTACTTACGCGAACACGAATTTAATTTATGGTTTGTCATACAAAGTAATTCTGAAGATAAGTTAAATTCCGCATTGGCTGATCTGAGATTGCATATGGATTTTCCAATGCTCAATTTACCTATATTGGAGTCTTATCACAGTGATATGGTGATTACCCTATGATCGATATAAACCAGCAACGAAAAATCATGAAACATCTCTCGCGAGGATTACCGATTTGTGATGAACCCTACAAAGAGTTGGCTGAAAAATCGGGAGTCACTGAAGAGCTCCTGTTAGAGTTTGTCCAAGACCTGGTCGAAACCAACGTGGTTAGCCGATTCGGTATGGTAATAGATCAGGAATCGGTAGGTTATGTCGAAAACGCTATTGTTGTGTGGGATATTCCCGACGAGGAAGTCGATCAAATTGGTGCGCTACTAGGTTTGCAGGAAAAAATAAGCCTATGTTATCGGCGAAAAAGACAATTGCCAGATTGGCCTTATAATTTATTCACTCTGATTCATGGTAAAACAAAACAAGAAGTACTTGCTGAACTCAATCATATCGTCTCTTCAAACGGAATTGAAAATTATGCCTGTGATGTGATGATCTCAACCGAAACTTTTAAGCATACCGGAGCGCGGCAAGACGGATAGTCGTTGCTATGCTCCTTCAACTAGTTTGAAATTAAGTACTTTTAGGCTTTTGTTGAATGTCGCTTTGAATGAGCTAGATACTGTTTATGTTTACTGAACCTTGTTTTTTCTTCTGCAGGGATCAGCTGGTTAGGGCCGTTACCAATTAGATCGGTTCGTTTCATTTCAACTAACGCTTCTCTTAACATAGGCCAGTTTCGTTCATCGTGATAGCGAAGAAAGCCCTTATGAAGCCGTCTTCTTTCGAAATCTTTTTCCGTATAAACTGACTCGCTCTTGTAACTGACTTTGCTTAGCGGATTTTTCTCAGAATGGTACATTGCCGTTGCCAAAGACATCGGTGAAGGGTAAAAGTTCTGTACTTGATCAAGCCTAAATTTATTGCGTTTTAACCACAGTGCTAAGTTCAGCATGTCAGTATCGTCACACCCAGGATGAGCTGCGATAAAATAAGGAATCAGATATTGTTTCTTTCCGGCTTCTTTGGAGAACTTTTCAAACATATTCTTGAAGTCATCATAACGATCCATTTCAGGTTTCATCATTTTTTCAAGGGTATTTTTCTCACTGTGCTCTGGCGCTATTTTTAAGTAGCCCCCTACGTGATGAGTGACTAATTCCCTCACATATTCAGGGTCTTCGACCGCAAGGTCATATCTTAGCCCTGATGCAATAGCCACTCGTTTAACGCCTGGTACGGCTCGTGCTTTTCGATAGAGTTGAGTGGTTTGACTATGATCGGTGATTAGGTTTTTACAAATGACTGGATACACACACGATAACTTACGACAGTTTTTCTGTATATCATCATCTTTGCAATTAAGATGGTACATATTGGATGTCGGACCACCCAAATCTGATACTGTGCCAGTGAAACCGGGAACTTTATCTCGCATGTCCTCAATTTCTTTGATCACAGAGTCTTGAGAACGGCTTTGAATGACCCTGCCTTCATGTTCGGTGATTGAACAAAAAGTACAGCCACCAAAACAGCCGCGCATTATGTTTACAGAGAAACGAATCATGTCATAGGCTGGAATTTTCGCATCACCATAACTTGGATGTGGCACCCGTTCGTATTCTAGATCAAACACGCCATCAATTTCATTGGTTTCAAGTGGGATTGGTGGTGTGTTCACCCACACCTCTTTACTTCCGTGCTTTTGAACCAAAACTCTCGCATTGTGTGGATTGGATTCCAAGTGCAATATTCGCGAAGCATGAGCGTAAAGAGCAGAATCGCCTTTGATCTTTTCGAACGATGGGAGTCTAATCACCGTCGTTTTATTATCCAGTCCGGCTTTTCCCATTAATGGCATAGGAACTACAGTGTTGGGTTGGAAACTGATAGGGACTGAGTCACTGTTTACTGCGGCCTTCTTATTTTCTTGCTTTGACTGACAATCAGGGGAGCTAGGCTCTTTATATTCATAAGGATTCATTTTCCCCTGGTCTTTCAATAGTTCTTTATCTGATGGCCAGTCAATTCTAGTCGAGTCGACTTCGCTCCATCCATTGGGGATCTCATCACGAACAATGGCTGTTCCTGGAATATCGGTTAAATCTTTAATGTGTCGCCCAAGAGATACTTGATGCGCTATTTCAGCCATTGCTCTTTCAGCATTACCATACAATAGTATGTCCGCGGCTGAATCAACAAGCACCGAGCGCCTGACTTCATCGCTCCAATAATCATATTGAGCAATTCGCCGTAAGCTAGCTTCTATTCCGCCGATAACCGTCGGCGTATTTGGATAAGCTTCGCGACATTTCTGGGTATATACGATGACCGAACGATCAGGCCGCTTTCCCGCCACGCCGTGAGGCGTGTAGGCATCATCGTTTCTCACTTTCTTGTCAGCGGTGTAGCGATTAATCATCGAATCCATGTTGCCAGCTGTGATGCCAAAGAACAGGTTCGGCTCTCCGAGACTTTTGAAAGCCTCTGGATCATTCCAATCGGGCTGGGAAATAATCCCTACTCTGAATCCTTGAGATTCCAAAAATCGACCGATTACCGCCATTCCAAAACTTGGATGATCAACATAGGCATCGCCCGAAATGATAATAATATCGCAGCTATCCCAACCTAACTGATCCATTTCATCACGTGACATTGGAAGAAATTTCGCTCGCCCATAGCACTCAGCCCAATATTTTGGATAGGCAAACAAATGTTCGGTCAACTTCTGCATAATAAAGGATAACTCTGGTGTGCAGGGATTTTAAGGGCGCGTATTCTCTCAGAAACTGAAGGATTAATACAGTAAAACTGGTTAAAATTTAACCTTCCATGAACATTTTATCGTAATTACTGCGACAGGAGTGAATGTCGATTGAGTTTTGACCGGGGAAAATACTGAATTGTACCGTTAATCTCAAGATTCAGTATGTTACAATCGATCGCTGAATTGCATAGGGGAACGTGGTTAGAGTCCACGGCTGTGCCCGCAACTGTAAGCGATTGTCATTAGTTATGATGTTTCGCGAGCCAGGACACCTTCCGATTCATTGGCCACTCTATTTGTAAGCCAAGTGTTATTTTATACTTTTCCGAGCGGGTAACTCGGTTGAGCGGTGGTGAGAACTCTCTTTTATTTTTTCTCTTCGCTTACCTCATCAGATACCTATTGATAGTACATTCGGTTTTGACTCGAATTTATGTACTACTCGTCGATTGAGAATTTTTCTTTCCAGTCGAGACTCATTTTCTCGGAAAATACCTAGCATACTCAGTTTGCCAGAGGCTTATTGATTAAAGAGGCTTTAGATTTTGACGAGTATTTTGCATACACAGCTAGAAGATATAGACTCGCATGAAGTTAGTGCGTGCGATTCTGGTCGGAAACAAAATTTGGAGAACTCTGATGGAAGTGAGATTTTTCTGGTTGAAAGTATTAGTTGGATTGTCGAAAGCAAAACGATTTTAGATGATATAAGCTTTTCAATTAAGCAGGGTGAGTTCGTTGGGCTTATAGGACCTAATGGAGCAGGTAAATCTTCATTACTCCGATGTTTGTACGGCAAAAATAAACCAACAAGTGGTACAGTTTTTTTTAGAGAGAAACGATTACAAAACTACTCTCGAAGAGAGGTAGCGCAACATATCGCTGTATTAGTTCAAGAACCACCAACCCAATTTGATTTATCTGTTTATGACGTGGTTGCGCTTGGGTTGATTCCTCATAGACCGTTGCTGTCGTTAGCTTCGGAAAATGATCGTCAGATCGTGCAACGAGCCATCCAAAAAGTCGAGCTAGTTGACAAGCTCCAAGACCCATTCAACACATTATCCGGTGGAGAAAAACAAAGAGTAATGGTCGCAAGAGCGATCGTGCAAAGAACTCAAGTGCTGATACTCGATGAACCGACCAACCATCTTGATGTTCAACATCAAGTTGATGTATTGAAACTGGCGAAAGAAATGCAAGTGACAGTATTGTTAAGTATTCACGATTTAAATATGGCCTCAGCTTTTTGTGATCGATTGATCTTGATGAACGAAGGGAAAATTGTTACTAGCGGATCACCACAAAGGGTATTAACTCAACAGAACTTGAAAGAAGTTTTTAATATCAGCGCACAAGTAGACGCCCATCCGTTTCATTTAGGAAATCGAATCACCTTTGATTTCGGGCTCGATCAATGAAATTAAATTTCTCAGTATTTGTAATCGCATCTGTCTGCTTATTAATATTTAGTATTATGTTTGCGACCTCAGTCGGTAGCGTTCAAGTTTCGTTAGATAACGTTTTTCAAAGTGTATTTGTCTGTCCTCATCGTCCTGATAATTGTGGTGTCGAAGTACTTTATCAGAAAATTGTCTGGCAAATTCGTTTACCTAGAATCTTAATGGCATTGCTAACAGGAATCGGGCTTTCTGTGACTGGCGCAATTTTGCAATCGATTACGCGAAACCCGCTTGCAGACCCGTATCTGTTTGGTATTTCCTCCGGTTCTGCGTTAGGTGCGGTATTGGTGATTTGGACTGTATCAAGCTCAGCTATTTCAATTACTCTTGGAGCACTAATTGGCGGGATTAGTTCTGTCTTGCTTATGCTGACACTAGCTGGACGCTCGGCTACTCAAGTAGAAAGGCTATTATTGTCGGGGGTTGCTGTGTCGTTTATGCTCGGTGCGTTTACCAGTTTAGTTATATATTACTCTGACCCAGAAACCGCCAGTGCACTGCTGTTTTGGATGATGGGGAGTTTTGCCAATAGCGATTGGGGAGATTTACCTTTACCTACTCTAACCACTTTTATCGGCATTGCATTGTTCGTTGTTTATCGTCGTTGGATCAGTGCGATTCAAGCAGGCGATGAAGGCGCGTTTACTCTTGGTGTTCCTGTGAATCAACTGAGATTAGCAATGCTTATTATTTGTTCAATTATTACAGCGGTATTGGTGGCACAAGTCGGAGGGATTGGGTTTGTCGGATTAATGATACCGCATATTTGTCGATTTATTGTCGGCTCTCAGCTACATAAAGTGTTGTTTATGTGCATCACTCTAGGTGGTAGCTTTATGATTTGGGTTGACGTAATCGCTCATTCCTTTCTCGAAGCACAAGTTTTACCCGTAGGTATCGTTACCTCGGCTATTGGAAGTTTATTTTTCTTTGTTATTTTAAAAACAAGAAGTCGTATTTAATCTTTGTCAGGAAATTAAGAAATTGATGTTTAATATAGTACCGTTAGATCGTACACGCACAGCTCGTATACAAAAAAAAATTGATCAAAAAACAAAACCAATAGGGGCACTCGGCGAATTGGAATCTTTAGCTTTAAAATTAGCATTGATTTTGGACGAACACGACTCTAACGAAGTGGAGGGAAAGTTAACGATTGCAGACCCATTGCAGATTGAACGACCCGCCATGCTCATTTTTGCAGGTGATCATGGAATCGCAAAACATGGTGTCAGTATCGCTCCCCCAGAAGTGACTCAACAAATGGTCAATAACTTTTTAGATGGTGGCGCAGCAATTAATTGTTTCTGTCGAACCAATGAAATCGAACTGGAAATCATCGATGCTGGTATCTTAGTTCCTATCGATAGAGACAATTTGACTCAACAGTCGTTAGGTTGTGGAACCGAAAATATGGTGGAGCAGGCTGCGATGTCTGAACTTCAAGTTGAACGAGGTCTTAAGTACGGAAGAACCGTTGTCGAAAGGCATATCGCTAAAGGAAGTAATATTCTTGCGTTTGGAGAAATGGGAATAGGAAATACCTCTGCGTCGACGGCTATTCAGGCTGCGATAATGAATTTGCCGGTGGAAGAATGTGTCGGGAGAGGAACTGGAATTACTGAAGAACAGTTGAAAACGAAAATTCGATTAATATCGACTGCGGTAGAATATCATCGAAAACGATTAGGAGAAAAATTCAACGATCCTATTCAAGTGATGGCGAGCTTTGGAGGATTCGAAATCGTACAAATTGTTGGTGCGATGCTCACCGCAGCAGAACACAAGAAGGTTATTCTAGTGGATGGTTATATTGCATCCGCAGCTGCTTTATTAGCTTTTAAATACAACAAAAGCTGTTTTGATTACATGGTATTTTGTCACCAATCTGAAGAACAGGGGCATCGAATGATGCTGCAATCCCTTGGAGTAAAACCTCTGTTGGATTTAGGTTTAAGGTTAGGAGAGGGGACTGGTGCTGCACTCGCGTTACCGTTAATTAGAGCGGCAGCCAGTTTTTACAATGATATGGCTAGTTTTGATAGTGCGGGCATTGAACAGGTTTAATAATAGTCAAAATAATGAATAAACTCGACCTACAAAAAGAGCTCAATTTAGCATTGATTGCATGGGCTTTTTTTACTCGCATTCCGGTACCAAAATGGGTTGATTTTAGTCAGACTAATCTCAACAAGGCGAGTCGATACTTTTCGCTAGTCGGTTGGTGTGTAGGACTGCTTTGTGGAGGTTGCTTCCTGTTATTTGAACAGATATTAAATAATCAGTTGGCGATTATAATGTCCATGTTGTTTGGAATTCTGTTAACCGGTAGTTTTCATGAAGACGGATTGGCCGATACATGTGATGGTTTCGGTGGCGGGTGGGAAAAACAACAGAAACTCTTAATTATGAAGGACTCTCGGCTTGGGACTTATGGCGCAGTAGCCATTTGGTTCGCTTTGAGTCTAAAGTTTGTAGCGCTTAACCAGATTCAAAATATAGGTCTACCGTTAATTGTGGCGCATTCGCTTAGTCGAAGTATATCGACCTCTTTGATATATTCACTTCCATACGTGACGGATGATGGGTTATCCAAAGTTAAACCGCTGGCAGAAAAACTCAAGTTAAAAGATTTGCTTATTAATTTAGGGATTGGTCTGCTGAGCTTATTGCTCCTCCCTTCTAGTGCATTGTTGATTGTTTTAATGTTACTTATCGTATTTTTCGTTCTTAGCAAACTGTATCGAATTCAAATAGGTGGCTTTACTGGAGATACCTTAGGAGCAGCTCAGCAGATTGCTGAAGTGGTTATTTATTTAACCATTATAGGTGTCAGTGATTTCAACGCCAGTGACGGATTAGTTTTATGATTCAACTTATATTAGGTGGTGCTCGCTCCGGAAAAAGCAGTTACGCAGAACAATTGGCCAAGCTCCACAAAGAAGCTGTCTGTTACATTGCGACAGCAACCGCAAAAGACGATGAAATGATTGACAGAATAAAATATCATAAACGTTCCCGTCCACGCGCATGGTCGTTAGTTGAAGAACCTTTTAAATTAAGTCATGCAATTTTCCAGGCTGGCAGAGAACAACAGACTATTTTGGTGGATTGTTTAACGCTTTGGTTATCAAATTGGATTTGTCTGGTCGAAGATGATTCCAGTCAACAACAGTTTTGGCAACAAGAAAAACAGCAGTTAGTTGACGTTCTTGCAGAAACCAAATCAAACGTTATTTTGGTTAGTAATGAAGTTGGAAGTGGTATTGTTCCCTTGGGGCAATTAAGTCGAGAGTTTGTGGATCAAGCTGGTTGGCTAAATCAACATATTGCTCAGGTTGCCAATCGAGTCGTATTGGTTACCGCCGGACTGCCGCTGGAATTGAAGAATGTTTCATAGCGACACTTTTTTAAATGCAAACGAATCTGATTTTATTGAGTATATAAGTAATGCTGACTAAGTTATTACTATTGAGGCATGGAGAGCCAGAACAGACGGGGTGCTTGCTTGGTCATACGGATCTAGATTTGAGTGATTTAGGTTATCGAAATCTGCGAGTCGCCAGCCAAAATTTAGGTTCAATTTCCGTGGTTGCCTCTAGTCCGCTCAAGCGTTGTGCTTGTTTTGCGGCGGATTTTGTCAGCGAAAACAACATTGAGATTGAATTAGATGTACATTGGAAAGAGTGTTTTTTTGGTGATTGGGATGGGCTGAAATATCAACAGATTGCGGCTGACTTCCCGAAAGAATATCAGAATTTTCTAACTAACCCAGTAAACAATACACCGCCTAATGGTGAACGCTTAAGAGATTTCCATCATAGAGTAATGGTTGGTCTGAGTAATTTACTTGAGCGGCATGGGGGCAAGACTATTTTACTTGTAACTCATGGAGGGGTGATTCGAACCCTTATTGCTTGGTGCCTAAATATTGATTTCCTAAATCAAAGGGCCATTGCCAACACACCTTTTCAAAGAATTAAAGTTGACTATGCGAGTCTGTCTCAAATTGATATTTGGCAGGAAAGTTACCAAAGTTCTGGCAACGTGGCGAGCATTACTCGCGAAACTATTTTTGACCGTAAAAATCTATTACCGCAGCTCGCATTGTTAAATCAACGAGTAAGATTAAATCAACCAACCCTTTTGAATCAATAGAGATGATAGCGAATGACTAGCTTAATGATTCAAGGGACAACTTCTGATGCTGGAAAGAGTATTATTGTCGCGGGATTGTGCCGGTTATTAAAACGAAATGGCATTTCCGTCGCACCTTTTAAACCACAAAACATGTCCCTTAACAGTGCAGTGACACTCGACGGTGGTGAAATCGGGCGAGCACAAGCGTTACAAGCAATCGCTTGCGGATTGGAATTAAGCACTGACTTTAATCCGGTTCTACTTAAACCCAGTAGTGATAAAGATTCACAAGTCATCATTCATGGAAAAGCGATATCTCAACTTGAAGCAACTCAGTTCGGCAATATAAAAAAGCTCGCATTTCAGTCTGTACTAGAGTCCTATCGTCGATTGACTGAGCGGTATGATGTGGTGTTGATTGAAGGTGCGGGTAGTCCGGCGGAAGTAAACTTAAGACAAAATGATATCGCCAATATGGGATTCGCTGAAGAAGTTGATTGTCCCGTTATTATTGTCAGTGATATCGATCGTGGAGGCGTGTTCGCTCATTTAACTGGAACATTGAATATATTATCGGCATCGGAACAGAATAGAGTGAAAGGCTTTGTTATTAATAAGTTTCGCGGTAGTTTAGGGTTGCTGCAAGACGGTTTAGATTGGTTAGAGGATACGACCAATAAACCGGTGCTGGGAGTATTGCCTTACATACTAAATCTAAAACTAGATGCTGAAGATGCTTTGCCAATTAATCAAACTGATTCTGATTTTGATACTAGCAACGATTCGAAAAAATTGATTAATATAAAAGTAATTGTTTTACCGCGAATCAGCAATCACACTGATTTTGAACCGCTTGCCGCGATAGATGAAGTAAAGCTGACTTTCGTTAAAGAACCGAGAGAACTCATCGGTGCTGATCTAGTGATTATTCCAGGCACCAAAAACGTAAGAGCAGATTTAGATTTCTTATGCGAAAACGGCTGGCAACCATCAATCCAGACGCACTGCCGTTACGGTGGTAAACTACTCGGGATTTGTGGTGGTTATCAGATGCTTGGAGAGTCCATAAGTGATCATCTAGACATTGAAAATATCGCCGGTGAAAGTAAGGGCTTAGGATATTTAGCGCTGCAAACGGATTTAAAACCTAACAAAGATTTAAAGCGAGTCAAGGGAACGTTCAGACTAGCCGGAAACATTGGAAAGTTGCAAGGGTACGAAATTCATTGTGGTCGGACTCTTGGTAAAGCACTAGAGAGACCATTTTGCGAGATTCAAGATCAAAAGGGTGAATGTTATTTTGATGGATGTATATCAGATGATGGGCAGATTCTCGGTACTTATTTACATGGGTTATTTGAATCAGCAGAGCTGACTGGTGCCGTACTAAAATGGGTGACTGGTAAAGATCATACAACAACTGATTGGCAAACAATACGCTCACAAGAACTGGATCGGTTAGCTGATACATTAGAACAAAATTTAAATATTGAAATGTTAATGGACTTGCTTGCACTTGACAAGCAACAAAAACAAAAAGTAGATTTAGAGGATGAAAAACATGTCTGATGAAAAAGAAAAGCATAAGGTAAAATCTCAAAAACACAAAGACAAAGTGGATGCTGGGATTGCCCGAGCTCAGGAAGAAAGAGGCATCGTACTGCTAATCACTGGCAATGGTAAGGGCAAAAGTACTGCTGGTTTTGGCGTAGTTTCAAGAAGTGTAGGACATTCGTACAAAGCAGCTGTAGCGCAATTCATTAAAGGAACTTGGGAATGCGGAGAGCGTAATCTTCTAGAGCAAAATGGGGTGCCGTTTTCGGTAATGGCAACGGGATTTACTTGGGATACTCAAGACCGTGATGCTGATATTGCCGCTGCAACATCGGTTTGGCTAGAAGCAAAGCAATTTCTTGCAGATCCTCAGTACCATGTGGTTTTGCTCGATGAATTAACTTACATGCTCGGTTACAAATATCTTGATAAACAAGAAGTCTTAGATGCAATAATCAATCGACCAGCGGAACAGTCGGTCGTGATCACAGGTCGTGGTGCAATTGCTGAGTTGAGAGATATCGCTGATACGGTGAGCGAAATTAAAGATGTGAAGCATGCCTACAAAGCGGGAGTGAAAGCGCGTAAAGGAATTGATTGGTGAGAACTTATAATTATATGGTTTTCCTATTTCTTGCCTTTGGATTCAATTGGTACGCAGCAGCAGAGAACTCGTTAAGTAATAATCCAGCTATAAACGCCCAACGTATCATCGCGTTATCCCCCTCGCTGGTCGAACAACTCTATGCGATAGGCGCGGGAGACAGAATCGTTGGCACTGTAGACTACGCAGATTTCCCTGCAGAGGCGAAGGAGATATTGCGGGTCGGTAGCTACCGAGGAATCCAGATAGAAAAAGTGCTAGCGCTAAATCCAGATCTGGTAGTCGCTTGGAAAGGTGGCAATAAAGCCGCGGATTTAGAAAAATTACGCTCCTTGGGAGTTAATATTTATCAAAGTAAAGCAGAAACGATTAGTCAAATTAGTGAGGAATTGAGGGAATTAGGCCGGTTGACGGGATTAACGACAAACGCAGAAAAAGCGATTGCCGAGCTTGAACAAAAGTACCGGTCTATTAAAAAAAAATACGCTAACAAACTGAAAACTAAGGTGTTCTATCAATTATGGGATAAGCCGCTTACTACTGTTGGGCCGAATAGTTGGATTGAGTCTTTAATTAAAGACTGTAATGGAATCAACTTATTCTCAAAGGCCTCGGCTCCATACCCACAAGTCTCAGTAGAATCTGTGCTTGTAAAAAATCCTCAAGTGATTATCATAGCGCACCATTCAGGCGGTGAAGGGAATGACATCATCAACTGGAATCAATGGTCAGAAGTTCAAGCGGTAGCCGCGAAGCATATTTATTCGCTCAATGGAGATTTACTCCATCGCTTTACACCTAGAGCATTGGATGGGTTAGAAATGCTCTGTGAAAGAATTGATCAGGCTCGAAATTAAAATATAGCTGTTAGGAGCTAGGAGCTAGGAGATAAAGATTACAAGAAAAACTCGAGTTGGCTCGGATGCTAACTCACTTATGAAGCGCAATTGTTTTGTAATAATACTAAAAAGGACTTTATCCACGATAAAGTGATCTGAGTGAGAATCAGATAATCGGGAAGTTGGTTTGAATCCAACACTGCCCCCGCAACGGTGATGCTAGTGACGTCAAATTCAGCAAGCTGAATAAGACAATACACTAGATAAGTCCGGAGACCGGCTTAATCGACAATTTGGGATAGTGAATTCGAATTTTTTCGAATGGCTATCAATTTTTACCTGGTAATAATCTCTCTTAACATTGACCAGGTTTCCGGCGCGGCGGGCGTCAAACTATAGGTATTCTGTAATGTACAAATCGTCTATTCAAAAATCCATTGTGGCTGTTGCTGCAATACTACTCTCCACACCAGTGCTATCAGCAGAAGAAAACGAAAATGTCGTTGTTATCACTGCAAATCGAGTCGAGCAAAATATTAATGATACGCTCGCGGCAGTCGAAGTTATCACTCGCGAAGACATTGACCGAATTCAACCAGAATCGATTACCGATTTATTACAATCCATAGCTGGTTTGGATTTCGTTCATAATGGTGGTGCGGGACAAGCATCTGCGCTTTACACTCGTGGTACAAATTCAGATCATACTTTAGTTCTCATTGATGGTGTGAGAGTGGGTTCGGCGACATTGGGAAATAAAACATTTTCAAGTATACCAGTCGCTCAAATAGAAAGAATTGAAGTGGTTAAAGGTCCGCGAGCTGCTTTATGGGGCAGCGACGCCATTGGTGGAGTCATTCAAATATTTACTCGACGCCTGCTATCTGGAGAAGCTTCAGTATCGATTACTGCTGGCACTGATAGTTTTAACAGTGCAAACGTTAGCGCCGGATTTGGAAATGAAAAAATCATCAATACTGTTACTTTTAGTTATGAGAAGTCTGACGGATATGATGTGTTTGATGATTCAGGCGAAGGGTTCGATGATTCACAACCAGACAATGATGGGTACGACCGAATGTCTGCTGCGATTCGAGGAGACTATACATTATCAACGCAAACTCAATTGGATTGGGTGTTACAATTTGATAAAGGATCTAACGAGTTTGATTCTTCTTTTGGTGGAAATAAAGCCGACTACAATAACCATCTTTGGAATATTCGTTACACCTATAGGCTTGAAGATCTAATGACTCAATTAAGTGTTAAACAAAGTCGAGATCAATCTATTACTTTTGGCAACGGCACCAAAAAATCAGAAGGGTCGGTTTTTGAAACTCGTCGTCAACAAATAAACGGATTAGCGCAGTATCAATTTTCTGACTCGGCTTCGTTGACAGCGGGTATTGATCATTTGATTGATGATGTTAGCTCCAGTGATTTAGTTAGTTTTGATGGTTCGATTAATGATTACGACGAAACAGAAAGAACAACAGAATCAGCTTTTCTATCGGGCAATTTCAGACTTGATGGTTTTATCGCTGAATTAACGGGGCGATATGATGATGTAGAAAAAGTGAAAGGATATGGAACGTTCAATGCGAGTTTAGGGTACAAGGTTAATAATTATGTTACTGTCAGCGCTAACCGTTCTAAAGGTTTTAAAGCACCGACCTTCAATGATTTATATTACCCTGGTTTTAGCGACCCAGAGCTAAAAAGTGAAACTTCTTTTAATACTGAATTCTTAGTCAAAGCCAATTGGCAAGAACATTCATTATTACTTGCTCACTACAATAATCAAGTTGATCAATTAATTGCTTACAATCCCGCTTGTTTCTGTTCACAAAATATCGATAGTGCTGATATTTCTGGATTAGAGTTGGTTTATTCCTTCCGACATGGCTCGTTTAATCATAAGCTTTCCGCTAGTAATCTTGACCCAATGGATGAAAGCATTGACTCAGCAACGGGAGCGCCGAAGAATATACAATTATTAAGAAGAAGCAAAGAGCAATACGGTTACGAATTAGTCGTTGACCTTGGAAACTTTTCTTTCTTCACTCAGCTTAACCATACGGGATCTCGCTTTGATGAAGTTTTTGGTGGACCTAGACAAAGGCTAGAAAGTTACCTTCAGGTAAACCTTGGCGCGACTTATCAAGTTAATGACAATTGGAGCGTCAAACTTAAAGTTAATGATGCAACCGATGAAGAATCTCGCACAATTCTTGGCTACAACAATGTGGGCCGACAAGTATTCTTAACGGCTCAGTGGTTGAATTTCTAATCACTAATAATAGAGTTTGTCATATAGTTTTAAATTCGAAAGAAGTATAAAACTATTTGATAAACTCTCGCTAATTGTATTAAAAATAGGAGCGATTGCCGCGTTGGAAGATGAACGAATATATACTTCCTTTCTGCTGGTTCGCCATGGCGAAACAGAGTGGAATAAAGAGCAGCGCCTACAAGGGCAACTCGATAGTGCTCTCACTGAAGTGGGAATCGAACAAATTACCCTACTAGCAGATGAGTTAGAATCCCGCTCATTGATTCAACCAATCGATCATATTATTAGCTCGCCGCTAATGCGAGCTCAACATAGTGCTCGAATATTAAACCAAACATTGAATCAATCGCTCGTTTTGAAATCGGAACTAAAAGAAAGAAGCTTCGGAATATGGCAAGGACAAATGTTCAATGAGATTGAATCTAATCCAGATTTTTCCGACGTGTTCTTTAATGTTAACGATACACCCATCCCAAACGGTGAATCCGCAATGGACGCGCGTGAGAGAATAGTATGTTGTCTTCAACAATTAGCCCATCAATACGGGCAGAAGAGATTGTTAGTAGTGACCCACGGCGAACTATTACGTTGTTTTTTAAGTGGGCTTAAAGACAGCATTGATGGGAGCGCCTATCAACTGTTCAAAAATGGCAAAGTCTTCGAAGTTAACTACGACCACCAAACCGATCAATTTCATTATATAAACGCGTGATATTCGAATCATATCAGTGGTTTTTTCTGGCAACATTGGTGAGTCTTCTAGCACTCGTCATCGACTCAATCTTTGGAGAAATAAAGCGGTTTCACCCTTTGATTTTATTCGGTCGGTCGGCCTCATTTGTAGAAAAAAAGCTTAACAAAAACAATTCACCTGTTAGTAATTCTGTAGGGACTAGCAGCATCGTTAATCATTTATTAGGTGCTGTCGGGTGGACGGTACTTATTTTTCCCATGGTTACCTTAACGTTTTGTTATCTAGAACTACAAAGTCGATTCAGCTATGGATGGGCTTTCGATGTGATCATATTGTACTTTTGTATTGGCGCTAAAAGTATGAAACTACACGCACTCGCAATTTATAAACCGCTCTCAAAGGGGGAGATTAGCTCCGCGCGGTCTGCTTGCGCTATGATTGTTAGCCGCGATACCTCTCAATTGTCAGAGTCGGAGCTCTCAAGGGCGGCAATCGAATCAACGCTAGAAAATACCAATGACGCTATTATCGCCTCGCTATTTTGGTACTTAGTTGGCGGTTTACCGTTGTTGGTTTGTCATCGTCTTGCTAATACCCTCGATGCGATGTGGGGCTATCGAAGCGAACGATTTTCAGACTTCGGGTTTTTTTCGGCAAAAATCGACGATGTACTGGCATGGCCACCAGCGAAAATCACGTCGCTTTTGTTTGCTCTTCAAGGTATCGGAGCTCAATTATTTGTAGCGGCAATTAACAATGCGCGTATTCAAGGCAACCAATATAAGAGCTTAAATGGTGGTTGGGTAATGGCTGCTGGCGCAACGGTTTTGAAAGTGAAATTAGGTGGTAGTGTAAGGTATCATGATGTCGAACACATTGGTGTGCAGCTAGGTCAGGGCTGTTTGCCGAGTGTCAGTGATATTCCAAAGGGAATTCGGTTAATGGAAAAGTGTGTATATCTTTATTCACTAGTTCTGATTGCGGTTTGTATCTGCCTTTATTGGTTTGGTATCAAACCAGAGTTTATCTAATGGGTAAGAATGGAGTACACCTTATATTGGAAGAAAAAGATAACGCACAACAACTTTGCCATGGTGGTCAGCTAGAAAAGCAAATGACAAAATATGGCATTGCTCGCGAAGATTGGCTAGATTTATCGACTGGTATTAGTCCTTTTAGCTATCCGACGAGTAATATACCCAGTGACCATTGGCACCGACTGCCTGAAATGTCGCTGTCGTTCAAAGAAACGGTTCGGTCCTACTATGGCACCTCGCAGTTTATAGCCTGTTCTGGTTCACAGGCAGCCATACAAGTAATTCCAGAATTATGGAAACGATTTTATACTTTGAAGTCTCAGTCAAATTCAAATTCAAATTCTGAACGGTCTTCATTTCCGCTAGTTTGGCTACCTAAAATCGGATATAAGGAACATCAAAAATCCTGGCAAAAATACGGTTTTCCTATAGCGCTTTATTCGGAACTTCCGGACGAGGGTTTGCTTGGGAATAATAGTGTTCTAGTGGTGATCAATCCTAATAATCCAACGGGACATGTTTATGATTCAGACACACTTTTGAAACGCGCCGAGTATTTGCAACAAAATAGAGGCTTATTTATTGTCGATGAGGCATTCATAGAGACCAGTCAGACAAGCAGTGTGACGGCACATGCAGAAAGGTTCGACAACGTGATTGTACTACGTTCGCTCGGTAAGTATTTTGGTTTGGCAGGTGCAAGGTTAGGCTTTGTATTTGCGTCAGCTCAGTGGTTAAAAGCTCTAGATACTAAACTGGGAGAATGGCCAATAACTGGGCCAACACTTTACATCGCAGAAAAAGCCTTGTCAGATAAACAATGGCAGAAAGAGCAAACTCGTAGATTATGCGAGCAGAGTGAAAAGCTTCATTTTTTACTTCATCTGGTCTTTAAGATCAGACCAACCGGGAACATGTTATTTCAAACGATTGTGCTGCCTAATGCGCCCGAGGTATTTGAGACCCTCTGTAGACAAGGAATTTACCTTCGATTAACCGATGATAGCAGCGCATTAAGATTTGGGATTCCGGATGACACTGGTTACGATAGGCTTGCTCACGTACTATCGAAGATGGTTTTCGATTTTGCTGCATCAGTTAACTCAGATAGCTAATTAGGATAGTTAAATAGGGTCATATATTCCATACGCTGTTTTTGCTTTAGTTTTAGGCTAAAGATTGCATGCAGGCTAGATTCTCCGTATCATTGCCGCATCTCAAAACACCGCTGTTAAGCAGTAGTCTCCGCTATTCGAAGGAACTTTCCTATGTCTCGATTTTTTTATGATGGTAACGCAAACAGAAACAACGACAGTGGCAGTGGTTCTTTAAGCAAAGACAAAGTTGTGCGTTTAGGAACTAAGAAAGCGCCAGCGAAAATGATCGTTGCAAGCGAGGATCGCAAGCAAGAACTTGACAAAATACTGTTAGAAAACAAGTGGATTGGCGAAGTAACTGTGGACGACTCAGTTGAAGAGGACGTTCGCGATCTCGATATCCTACAGCATAAAACTCAGCAAGCGGTGTCGACCAAAAAAGCTAGCCGAAATGACCCTTGTCCCTGCGACAGTGGCAAGAAATATAAAAAATGCTGTGGCGCCTGATTTAACTGAATTTCAATCCTCTGAACTAACCCGAGCCGGCTTAAATCTGCAAGCCGTTTTCGATCTTATCCAACTCCCTGCCGAATTAATCGAACCTATCAAAATTCTGAGTGGTTATTCTACCGATTACAGACAATTGATTCTCTTAGGCCATTTCGGCACACGGATGTGGCAACAACAAAATAAAGAATCAAATAAACAACCAGTGACGTCAGAAGATCCGATTGATAATTATTCTATTCAAACGGTCGAAAGGGTATTTTCCAATAAATACCCTCACATTAAAACCCAGCTAATTTATCCGTTAAAAGGCAAAGCTGATACAACCATCGGACTGCAGCAACTCGGCGCATTGGTCGGGTGGCATAGCGACTCTCCATTGAAAGTCGGCATCAATCAACATTGGGGGACTTGGTCGGCCTATAGAATTGCCATGCTTGCAAATAGTCAATTCTCTGTAACCGTCCAACAGCAAGCGACTTCGCCTTGCATTAGTTGCCAGCAAAAAGCCTGCATAAGTGCCTGTCCTGCACAAGCGTTGGAGGAGAAGCAATTCGATTTAACCGCTTGTATAAACTATCGTAAAAGCGATCATTCCAGCTGCAAAGATCGATGTTTGGCGAGAATGGCCTGTCCGATCGGTAAAGAGCATCAATACAGTGTTGAGCAAATCAACTACCATTATCGACAGTCGATGCGAGTCATCGAAACCTATGATCCTAAGAAATCCGCTAAATCAACCAGTTAGGCATAATAGGCATCCACGATTCATGTTTCCATTGGATAGGACATGAGGGTTGATAAATGTTGGTAAACGCGCTGAATTCTGGTATTTTCACAGTTATATGCCAATGAAGTTGGCTGATAAAGCTAACAAATTGATTAAATGGGGAAAAAATGCCAAAGGCAACTGAATTAAAGCGTGGAATTGCCGTTGAATACGGCGGCAAGTTGCTGCTCGTTAAACATGTGGATGTACACAGTCCATCGGCCCGGGGAGCGGCTACCTTGTATAAGACTCGTTTTGCTGAAATTGGTTCTGGCAGCAAGGTCGAGCATACCTTTAAAGGCGACGATATGCTGACAGCGATAGACTTGAATCGTCGCGATGTGGTTTTTTCTTATATTGATGGTGATGATTACATCTTTATGGATAATCAAGATTACAGTCAGCATCCATTTAAGAAAGACGAGATTGAAGACGAGTTGTTATTTATCAATGAAGATACCAAAGGGCTCGTTGTGTTGGAAGTCGATGATCGTTCGATTGGTATCGAATTACCTCAATCTGTCGAAATGACGATTACTGAAACAGACCCATCCATTAAAGGCGCATCAGCTTCCTCTAGAACAAAACCTGCTAGATTTGAAACCGGTTTAACAATACAAGTTCCCGAATATATTTCGAATGGTGAGAAAGTTAAGGTTAATACCAGCGACCGAAAGTTTATGGGGCGAGCAGATTGAATTTAACCCTGAGGCCAAAGAAACGATTATTTCTTGATACGTTACCTTCAATTCCGGTTTCACCAGACGCCATTAATATTATTGAGACGACGTTAGATTACCGCAGCAAGCTGATTGAATTAATTAACTCGGCAAAAAAGCGAATCTACATTACCGCACTTTATTTGCAAGATGACGAAGCCGGTCGAGAAGTGCTAAACGCGCTTTATCAAGCCAAACAAAATAACCCTAAACTAGAAGTGTTAGTGTTCGTTGATTTTCTAAGAGCGCAAAGAGGTTTAATGGGGCAAGCTAAGAGTGTTGGTAATGTCGCCCTCTATCGAAAATTAGACGAAAAATATGAACACCCCATCGAGATCTATGGCGTGCCAGTAAAGAGTAAAGAGTTTCTAGGGGTTTTGCATTTAAAAGGTTTTGTTTTTGACGATACGCTGCTTTATAGCGGTTCTAGTATTAATAATATTTACTTGCAACAAAGTGATCGCTATCGGTACGATCGATATCATCTTTTCGACAATAAGGCCTTAGCAACTTCCTTTGTGCGATTTTTGCGAGATAATTTTGTTAAGAGTAATGCGGTGCAGATACTGACTAATGAAAATATTCCTACCGTTAAAACGCTCAAACCAGCGATAAGAAGGTTAAAATCCAACTTGAGGCGTTCAGGATACTTTTTTAAACACTCTGAAGCGCCGGCGAAAAATGGAGAATCATCAAAAGAAGAATCTAGCACTGAGCGGTCGATTAAACTAACTCCATTATTAGGTTTTGGCGGCCGTAAGAATTTGCTGAATAAAGCTATTTTTCAGCTGATCAGCCAAACCGTCAATGAAGTGGTCATATTTACACCTTATTTTAACTTTCCTGATAAAATATACCGTGCCGTTCGAAAAAAATTAAAACAAAAAAAGAAAGTGACTATTGTCGTTGGCGATAAAACTGCGAATGATTTTTACATTCCTGAAGACCAACCGTTTAACAAAGTCGGTATTCTTCCTTATATTTATGAAGCTAGTCTTAAGCGATTTGTAAAAGCAAATCAGACTTATATTGATCAAGGATTGTTAGATGTTTGTTTATGGCTAGATCCCGGAAATAGTTTTCACTTAAAAGGAGTCAGTGCAGATCAGTCAAATTATCTAATTACTGGTCACAATATTAATCCAAGAGCTTGGCGATTAGATATTGAAAATGGCGTGTTAATCCAAGACCCCGAAAAGAAATTACAGGCAAAGTTCGATTCTGAGCTCGCTCAAATACAAAAACACTGTACTCGAGTTAATCATTTTGATGAGATAGAAACACCGGCTAGCTATAGAGAAGAAGCACAAAAATTGTTGAAATTAGCTAAACGAGCCAAGTTAGATAGCATTTTAAACCGGTTGTTGTAGCGTTTTCGATTTTGACTCACAAAAATATTCAGATAAACCAACATTTGAGTTGGAAACAAAAATAAACTTCTGAAGCAAACAAGGAATTGAAAAATGAGTCTATCAAATGATATGAATAATTCAAATGTCACCACTGAATCGGTAATGGTGACTTTTGCCGCGTTTGTTATTGTTGTGGCAGGATTAAAAGTTGCTGCGCCTATTATCGCAGAATTCTTATTAGCTTTATTTATTTCCGTAGTTTGCGTACCACCAATAAAATGGCTGACGGCTAAGAAAATTCCTCAAGGCTTTTCCATCCTTATTGTATTGACGACAGTGTTAGCTTTCTTGGGATTTGTCGGGTTTCTCGTCGGTGATTCCATTCAGAATTTTGGTGCGAATAAAGAGTTATATTCTGAAAAGTTAGATCAGAATCTCGGCGGAGTATTTAGTTGGCTGAGTGAAAAAGGATTACCGCTGGATGAGTTTGATTTACCGGCATTAATTGATCAGTATGGTTTAGCGTTAGTCAGCCGAGTGGTTGGTGGGGTCAATTATATTTTTCAAGAGTTCTTTATTATCTTTTTAAGCGTCATTTTTATTCTTGCTGAAATGTCGAGTTTTCCAGTTAAGTTCTCACGAGCGTTTTCTGATAGCCAAGACAAAATGATTCATATTAATAATGTTCTTGGAAAGATCAGACATTACTTAGCCATTAAAACCGTAGCGAGTTTGTTTACCGGGTTTCTGGTATCCATATCACTGTTCTTTATTGGTGTCGACTATCCATTTTTATGGGGAATGCTAGCTTTTCTCCTTAATTATATTCCTAACATCGGTTCGATTATCGCGTCCATTCCGCCGTTAATTTTGGCATTCGTTCAATTAGGACCAGCCGCAGTATTGTGGACCGCAATCACTTTCTTAGTCGCCAATACCGTCGTTGGTAATTTCTTAGAGCCTCGCTTTATGGGGAAAATGCTCGGTCTCTCGACTTTTGTGGTATTCCTATCATTAATTTTTTGGGGCTGGATCTTTGGATCCGTCGGTATGTTTCTGTCCGTTCCGTTAACCATGACTATCAAAATCGCATTAGAAACAAATCCGAAAACGGAATGGATCGCTATTATGCTGGGGCCTGAAGAGTAATTGGTCTTGCTCCGATTAGTCCTTCAATAAATAACTAAGCGTGCGTCACGCTAATCACATTGCTACCCAAATTGGTCAATTCTTGTTACATCTTGTCAAACCTAGTTACCTGATTCCTCTGTAAACTGAACAACAAGCAAGCCGGAGGAAGTACGCTTCAGATAAATCAGCCAGGGGTGTCATCGAATAATGAGAACAACAAATAAACAATTTATCGAATCATTTATGCAGAGAATTAAAAGAGCGTTTACTGAAGTCTTTGATAATCCCGTTGGACGTCCGGCGAAAAAGGCCATCATCACCGTCGTTGGAGTGTTTGTGACACTGTTAGGTGTTGTACTTTTTGTACTACCTGGTCCTGGAGTCTTATTTGTAATTCTCGGCCTAGGTATTCTCGCCTTAGAATACCCGAAAGCACGTACTTGGTTAAAAAAGTTTCAAAACATCCTCTCAGCATCTGCCAAGAAAGCGGATGATTTTTTTGCTAGGCGTAAAGCCTAGCAAGTTTCTGTTGTATATCCATTTAACCTTCAATCTAGTTAATTCTACCTGTCTATCTTTGTAGTAACTCTAAATTGGGAATACTTTTGAATACAAAACTGGTGATTAGCATTAGCGCGATGGTTATGGCGATCATAGGTATCACCATGTCGTTTCTCCCTGATGAAATTATATTGGAATTAAAAATGGAGCCTAATCCGAAGACCTCCCTATTGATACAAATTATGGGAGCAATGTATTTTGCATTTGCAACGATCATCTGGTTCGCAAAAGGATTTTTAATCGGTGGGAACTATGGAAAGCCAATCGTCATTGGTAAATTCGCTCATTTCGCTATCGCATCACTAGCCATTCTAAAAGCACTTCCCGCAGAACTGAGTCTTTCTGTCTGGTTAATTACTCTGTGCTATCTAAGTTTCGCTTTGGTCTTCGGGTATATGAACTTCACTAGTCCTGTTAAAGTGAATACGGCTAATCAATAATTTCCCCCGTTCAATCTTTTATCTTTTCGGAACACGTTGTATTATTAGTTTATTCAGCTGGTAGTTAAGGAACTAAAATAAAGGGAATTCAATGCCAAATCCATACAGAACACCAATTGCGGAAGTCAGACAGCTCGTGGGGCAACCAGTCTCGAGAACAAAATGGAAAGTGTTTTTCTGGATAATGTTGTTCTTGGAGCTGACATCTGTTTTTTTCTCTGGTGATGATAGAACTCGACCTTGGTATGAAGTTTTCGGAGAATATGCGATCTACAGCGCGGTTTTATTGGGACTATTTGGTTTTTCATATAACAAAGTATTTTTTGTGCGAGGCTTTTGGAAGGCCTTGATTCCGATAACTTTTCTATGGGACCTCTACACGATAGCTAGCGCTTTCTTAGAAGAATCTTATGGAGATGTTGAAGTTGAAGTCATATACGCAATGCTGGCGGCTTTCGCTTTAGTTGCGTTACCGATGATGATTTTTCAATATATGGCGCTTTATTTCTATGGTTTCAGGTCTTCAGAAATCTGGAATGATGAATGAGCGACAGTAAATTCTTGAGAGTAGAGTTTTCAATTCAGTCTATGGCGATACTAATCGCTCGTTAGCCCTACCACCAACATCTAATAAAATGCATGAAATAAAGCCCCCTTACTGACTAATCAGTAAGGGGGCTAGGTTTATTCAAGTCATGCTGGTTATCCTCTCCGGTGAGAGTGAGTCGTCCGCGTATTACTTGGTAGCAAATTCAATAACTCGTTCTTTTTGTCGTTTATTTGATTATGATTGTTAATCACACAACTTTTCGCCTGATTAAGTTGAGAGCTGAAACGACTTATTTTTGTAGAGAAATTACTGGCTGCCGTCGTGCTTATGTTAGCGATCCTATTCGATAAATTATTTGCGCTACTAAATATCGAACCTAATCGTGACAGTAGGTCAATTCGTGGTGGTATCAGCGAATTAAGATTTGTAATTACTGCAGTGGCTTCAGTATTCAACCCCTGAACCGTTTGATTAATAGCCGCGTTTTTCTGATTACTATCGATTATCGAAGACCGGTTGCCTGCGGCCGCGTTAATGCATCGTAGTAAGGATGTGTTCTTAGAATTCATCCAAGTTATTCCTTGATTGATTTGAGATTCGATTTGTGTGGATAGACCGCCAGTCACAAGTGCCGCCAATCGAGAAGGGAGTTTCTGAATCGCTTTGTTCCATAAATTCGTCAAGTTGTTAACTCCAGACAACTGGGTTGCAAAGAGATTGGTATTAAATGGTGCAAAAACAATTCGCTGTGCGTCAGCTCTAAGCTCGCCTCTTTGTTTGTTAGTGACAGAGATTAAACCTGCAACATCATTCCTTAATGCTGTTTGTGCTGCATCAAAATTCGTCCATCGGCTCTCAGCGGTAGCTAATTTCTGCTTTAATACGTTTAGTTTTGTAAGTGCTTGTTGTGCTTTCTGTGGTGCATTCTGCTTGGGTAGAGGCACCAGCGATCCAACCGCATTTCGTTGGCTTTCAACGTATTGTTGATAGGCACTATTGGCGGCAGTAATCGCGTTGATTAGCTGACTACTGGTCGCATGTGCACTTGATAGACTGGCTTTCAACCGATTTAGTTTGTCCTTAATTGGTTGTGGTAGAGCATTAGCCACTTGGCTCGCTTTGGTGCGAATAAGTTTGGATAGTCTTGTTGGAAAGCGAGTAATCGCCTTTTCTAATGCACTTGCAGTTTTGCTCGCGCAGTCGGCGATGGATTTTGGTATTTTAGCAAGTTGGTTCCACTTTAATTTTAACCCGGGTATCGATTTCTGGAGTTTAGTGATATCACGCCAGTTACTTTTACCGTGGCGGTTTAGTACTTTTGTTAAGTTGTCAGCTGCTAACGCGACCTGTACCCATGTTTTTTCGGAGCCGGAGAGCTCTTTAGATAGGTTAATACCAGTTTGTTTTAGTTCTAATACTGCTGCGCGAATGGATTTAAATATATTGTTAGTTTGATTGGCAAAATTCTTTTGAGTGGGATCAATACTAAATTGGGACCATAAAGCTTTGAGCCTGCTATCCATATCCTTACGAGCTTGCTCAACGCTACTACTCTTTAGCTCTGATAATTTTGTAGCACTTAATTTTACAACAGCGCTATTGAGTTGAGCCATCGCCTTTTTGACATCTTCAGGAATCGTGTCAGTGATGACCTTACCAATGTTTTTCAAGTATTGGTCTATAACTTCCATCGCAATCTGTGCAACGAGTAAACTGTTTGCCGCTGATTCAACGAGGCATTTATGGGCTGCGATGAACGCCTTTTCGGTTACTTTTAACATTGGAGGCTTCACTAATAGTACAAGTAATTTATTGCCCTTTGGTAAGGTCACTTTCAGTTTTGTTGCGGTTTCTATAGTTTTTCCTGATTGTCTTACCCATGCATCAAACTTTTGTTTTACTTTTAGTTTTCCTTCTTCATGGTTTTTGATTGCTCTGTCATAAGACTTAGTTGATCTAGCATGTGCATCAAGTAATTGTCGAAGTCGTTTCGGGTCATCAGTTAACCAGCTGGGTAACTGTTTTTTAACCAGTAAGCCTGCGTCCACAACAAGAGAGCCTCCAGGGAATTTTTCTAAGTCGTTTTGAATGGGGCCTAAGTCATTATCAATTCGCTTGTAGGATTTATCAAAGTTTGCACTAGCTTCGTCCAGATTTGTTTTTCTACGCTCTTGCGCTTTGTGCTCTTTTATTAGCGATTCGGTCCTGCTAATAAGGCTTTTTATCTCATTGTAAAACTGGCGCTGAGAACGGTTAAAAGCACTAGCCTTTAGCTTCTTAAGCTCTTTTAGCACTGCACTAAGATATTGTGAAAGCAGTTTTCCATCGGTATCAATTTGCTTGCTTAAAACTTGCCATGAATTGCTGCAATCTTTGCGTTTGGCAATGGATTTCAATTTGCGAAAGTCTGCGGCAGGTATGGTTGCTAAAGTTTTAGAGAGTTTGCCGACATTTTTGCTAAATTGATATTTCTTATCGAGTCTTGCTAGTTCTCTTTTGAGCCGACTTAGATCTCCGCTAAAGCTCGCGATAGAGCCCGTTGAAATTTCGCACCTGACACGTTTTAGTGCATTTAGTTCTGGAAAGTCTTTCGCTAAATCTATTCTAATTAGCTGAGACACTGTTTTAGACACATTGTACTTCTTGTCGAATCGATTCACTTCAGACTGGGTTCGTGTCAAATTTTGTTTGGTTTGATCCATAACAGTATTTTTCAACTGCCAGCCATATTGTCCGGAAGCGTTAATTGCTTGATTCATTTCAGGAAAGTGCTGAGCGAGATTAGTTCTAATGTTTGAACTGGTTGCATTAGCACTACTTTTTGCAGCATTTAACGCACTGGTGACAGATTGAATCGCTGTTTGTGAGTTACGTTTATAGGCATTGGCGCTTTGTGCAGTGAATAGTTTACTGGCATTGGTTGCTGCTGTATTAATGCTCGCGGTTGCAGCATTTGTTGCCCTTGAAACGAGGGTTGATGCTGAATTTCCAAGTTGTTGTGTGAGGCGAACCGCATCCGAAATCGTTGAATAGCCTTGGCATTTTATTTTTTTTAGTTTCTTGTTGATTAACGGAATAGGCGGAAGGGGGATTGTCGCTGAACCCGATTTTATCAAATTCATATACTCGGTTCTTGTTCTACCAGTGAGATCTTTGTATTCAAGCGTCAGTTTTATGTCGTTACGGCCCACATTGTAGGCTTCTTTAAAATCGCTTTTGGTTAAATTAGTCGATTGGCCTTTATTGATGGATTGGTATTTGTAGCCAGAATTTCCCGCTTTATATTTAAGACGACATTCATTGGCGGCTGATACGGAAAAAGGTACAACAAGCATTAGCGATAATATTGATTTCAAAAACACACCAGCGGGTCGCGTTACTCGTTTATGGATTTGTTGGTCCAACTCCGATTGTAGGTGTTCGTGTTGATTTTTAATTCGAGACTGATTCATTGTTAGATTCCTTAGTTTATTAGATAAGTCGGTAAATGTTGCCGTAATCAATTAGATTTCCATGGAATCATTCTATTCTGTACAAAACTTTAAGCTTGAAATGAGCTTGAGAGAGTTTGATAGAATTTGAAAGCGATATAAAACAAAGGCTTAAAGACGAAATTTTTGTGGTCTTATGTAAGTGAAACTGTAGAAATAAGCACTTAGGTTTG
This sequence comes from Kangiellaceae bacterium, assembly GCA_019090895.1. GTDB lineage: Bacteria > Pseudomonadota > Gammaproteobacteria > Enterobacterales > Kangiellaceae. The sequence continues at coordinate 8,884 of JAHRVB010000169.1, read as the reverse complement.
GCATATTGGCTTCTGCATCGGACCCAGTAGCGTTAATTAATACCTTAAGTTGAAACAAATTCTACTTCTTAGCTACTGCTCGCACTTAACCAAGTATCGCCTAAGATAAGCCTCTATTAGTCTTCATTCTTATCATTTTTAAACAAGGCATTCACTATGAATATACGGATTTTGTTAATACTTATACTGATTTCAGGTCTGACCGGTTGTGTGACGAATAGTCATCAACGCGGTGTATCGAGCAATCTTGTTGAATATTTGTATCCCAAAGGAAAATTGGTATCCCATCAACAGGATCAAATGCCGTTGTTAAAGCTTCCTCTAAGGGTGGGCATAGCATTCATTCCTCAGTCAAGGCACGACTATAAATTCGCATTATCTGAGGTAGAAAAACAGAAGCTACTGTCGACCGTTGCAGAGCGTTTCAAAGTCGATAAGAGTGTCGCTGATATTCAAATCATTCCAGAAATTTACCTTAAACAAGGGAAAGGTTTTATCACTGTAGAGCAAGTGGCTGCGATGTATGATGTCGATGTAATGGCGTTGGTGTCTTATGATCAAGTCTCGATTCACGAGATGCGTAAGTCATCGTTTGCTTATTGGACCATTGTGGGGGCATATGTTGTTAAAGGAGAGTCAACTGAGTTTCAGACCTTTGTTGATACCGCTGTGTTTGATGTGCAAAGTAAAAAAATGTTATTTCGAGCACCTGGTTCACATTCAGATGGTAGAAATCATACTGCCATAGGCTATGAAAAGGCGAACCGAGAAATGAGACTAAATAGTTTTAAAGTTGCTTCTGATTTGATGACTAATAATTTAGAAAAAGAACTGGTTAAATTTAAAGTGAGAGCAAAAGAAGGAAAAGAGATTACAGTCGAGTACGACCAAAACTACTATGGTGGTTTTGGTGGAGGCAGTTTTAGTTGGGCTGGATTGATCGGATTATTTTTGTTGATAAGGTTTACTAGGGAAAAAAAATAGTTGCTAGTTGCTAGTTGCTAGTTGCTAGATAAGAGAGGAGCTGGGAGCTGGGATGGAGTGGAAAAGGAAGTTTCTAGTTACGAGTTACGAGTGAAGAAATGATATAAAACTCTAGAGGGGATGGGGAAAACAGGCGTGAGATTAGAAATGGGACGGGAGGTAATGGGAAGTTTAAGTACTTCCCATTATTGAGTTTACGACTCAAGCATTTCGACGGGAATTTCTAGTGGGCATGCTACGATTCGATTGAGAGCGGCAGCGGAACCTTTCGCCATGACATCCATACTAACGAAGGGGTACATAAAATTGACGGCAAGTCTTTCATCTTCGTTGGTATTAGGTAAGTTTGAAAACTCCGCGATATCTTGTTCAAGTTTTGGTAGTCCTTTTCTTATTTCAGCAATACCGACAGTGCAGACGCTATTGTCTTCAGCGTCGCTGTATTCATCGGTTGTTAATTTTAGTTCGGCTTCAATTGCGCTCACACATTCGTTAAATAGCCCACTGAATTCTTGCTGAAGTTCGGGAGTGATTTGTTCATCTTCCATGGAGTCAGTCACAAGGGCGATTTTATCGGTGCAATCAGCATTAAATACTGAATCTTCTGCATTTTCGATTTTATCAAGGTTTTCTGCAAAATTACTAATCAGAGTCAGACTGTCTCTGTCTTCATCGGAGCAAGCGACTAGCGATTGTAGAATTAACACGCTAACAAGTAGGGAAATTAGCTTTGAATGTTTCATATAAATTCCTTTTTAATATTGTTGTGGGTGGAACCGATAACGTATCGGATGAACGATTGGTAACTAAAGTTCAACGATGAAAGCTCAACTCGTTCATTCGAACGAAAGGCGAGATAGACGCATAATACACGAAATACAACGGATTAGATTTTCGAAGTGTGCCATTTTCAGCAGTTGGTCACATTCTTAAACTACAACCAACCATTTTGATGAGCTATTCTAGCAGCCTCGGTGCGGTTTTTAGCATCGAGCTTACTGCATGCGGAAGATAGATAGTTTCTAACGGTTCCTGCAGATAGATGCAAGCTATGGGCTATCTCTTCCGTGGTTGCGCCGGTCTTTGCCAATTGTAAGGCTTTACGTTCTTTGTCGGTTAACGGGTCCATTTCCATCCACGCATTTTGTAACAGTTCCGGTGCAATCACTTTCCCGCCCTTATCAATTTTTCTAATAGCGCTGAGTAGTTCATCGGAGGGCGAATCTTTTAGCAGATAACCTTTTACTCCGGCATCCATTGCTCGCCTTAGATAACCAGCTCTGGAAAAGGTGGTCAAAATTATCGGTTTTATTTCCATGCCTTTATCTTTAATGGCTTGTATCAATTCAATGCCAGTTAAGAGTGGCATTTCAATATCGCTGATCACGATATCGACTCTTGGGTTATCTACATTAGTCAAAAAGTTTAAAGCATCCTGACCATTAGCGGACTGATGCACCACTGAAATATCATCTTCAAGATCAAGTAGTGTGGCTAGGGTGGTTAGTAACATCGCCTGATCTTCGGCGATTAGTAGATTGATCATGCATGCTCCTTAAACGGGATAATGATCATTATTTCTGTGCCTTTGCTTGATTCAATTGATAATTTACCGTTCAGTTTGGCGACTCGCTCTTCGATTCCTTTCAGTCCGTAACCTTGATTTTCTGAGTCAAACTGTGTTTTTCTAATTCCAACACCATCATCCGAGACTCGCATTGTGAGTTGATTATCTTGGTTGCTGATATGGGCCTCAACACGTGTCGCCTGGGAATGTTTGAGGATATTAGTCACCAGCTCTTTAAGAATGATAGCTAGTTCTTTATTACAGGTATCGTCCAGTTTCGTTTGTTCAGAAGCGGGCTGGCTAGGTTCTGACTGATCGAACTGGTAATTAAAATTAATCTCGTTACTCTCTAGTACATATTTTGCGTGAGCAAGTTCGGTATTTAAGTCACTGGTTCGATAACCCGTTACGACTTCTCTCACCTGCGACAAAGCGTCTCTTGATATTTCTTCTAGGGCTTTAATTTCTTGTTTTGCTTTATTTAAATCTTTATCGATTAACTTATTGGCAAGTTCCGCCTTTAAGGTGATGACTGAAAAAGTATGTCCAATTAAATCATGCAAGTCTCTGGCAATCCGCTCTCGTTCGGAGGTCCTTGCTAAACGGCGAACTTCTTGTTGTGTCAGCTTGACTTCTTTTTTCTTAACCGCAATGTCATGTTGGTAAATATTAATACCACCGATCATAAAAGAGAAAAGTGCAGCTGGAACATAGAAAAAAGGACCATAGTTCATTATTAAGGATAACAGACCGATCCAAGTCGCAATGAGCACTAGCCCAATGACGGCTTTTCTCGTGTAGCCCAATCGGCAACAAAAGGCACCAGCGTATACAAAGAATACACTCGCGCCTTGAGTTAATTCAGCCATTAAGGTGCCAATCACTAAAATGGCGACAATATTCCAAGCAACAACTTTAGATGAAGCCCAATAGCCGTGAAAATAAACCACTAGAAATGCGATGGTTCCTATCGCCGCATAGAACTGAGAGTTTTCAATCGGTCGGTCAAACCAAAGGCTCACAAAAAAGATGGATAAATAAATCAACCAGATATAAGGGCCAAGAGGCATATATTCCAATCGAGGGAGTAATTTAGCATCGACTTTTTTTAACAGCTTAATCATTAGTTCGTCTTTTAATAGTCGTCAGTTATATTCTTATAAATTCAAGGTACTGTTATTTAGATTTAGATCCTAGCTATTCGAAATACAGATCATCTAGCATAAATTCGAATGGTCCCAAGCTTTGTGATTTAACAAACGAGATATTAGACACGTCACTTAAATTAAATCGATTTAGTTTATTTAGCTCTAGCCGGTAAGTTTGCCATTCAGTCGTCAGTTTAAATTCTTTTTGTATGGGTTGCATATTGCCTGACTGAAATAATAACACAGATAGTTTATTAGTTTGAGCGCCTGCTTTAGCCTTAAATCGAATCGCTTTAATTGCCGAAAGGTCCACCCCATTTTGCATATTTTTGCCTAATAAATAACCGATACCCGCCCAAGGGAACATGAATCCTTTTCTTGTTTCACCGCTGACATGCAGATATTGGTTAGCGGCAGCAGAGGAAGCTGAAGAGGAACTTGTATCAATCAAACCCCGTTCTGACATTGCACTTAATTTAACTTTCACAACCGATTTGCCACCGGCATATTGATCGGTTGTTTTACTCAAACCAGAACCCATGTTGGTTAAGGTTAATTGGTGATTAAAGTCGGTAATAAGACCTGGCGAGAATTTTTTGGTTTCAGCCGTGGAGTTAATGCTCGATTGGGTTGTTACTAGTCGATTAAACTCAACGCCATTCTTCCAAATTCGGTTAATCTTTTGACTGTCCTTGATGGCATCTTTTCGGTTCGAATCAAATGGATTGCCATCAATCAATAACATAGTCGCGTAATTGCCCACTTTTAATAGCCCGCGTTCACCGATAGGAAAGACCTTGCTTGCCGCTCCAGTGGCACTGTGGATTGCCTGTTCATTGGTTAAACCGGCTTGAGTTAATAATTCGATCTCTGCGTGTAAACTTAATCCATGAGTAGTGCCCGGATTTGGCGCGTCGCTACCGGCCAATATCAACACTCCTGCGTTCGATAATTTTCTGACACTCTCAAAGGCTTTTTTGAGGTTATCTTTCGGGATGCCAAAGTCAGGGAAATTGGCTTTTAATTGTTGCCGTTGTAGTTTGTTTAAATAGGTTAAGTTAGTTTCGCTTTTCAACAGAGCAAGTCCGCTCGATTGTTGGGTAAACGAAGCTTGCACTGTCAATGTTGGGATTATAAAGGCATTGCGTTCCTGCATTAACGCAATAAAAGCATCATCGGCCACTTGGTCCATAAAGCTATGAATGATGCCGTTAGCGCCCATGCTGATTGCCTCGCGCGCCGAATTTAGGTTATCGACGTGCACTACCAACATTTTATCTTGCCGATGCGCTGCAGTTATCAAAGCCTGCAGAATAGCTTTGCTTATTGAAGGAAAAAAATGTTGTTTTGCATCAGCTGAGTTATAAACAGCCTTAATATAATCGGCACCTTGATCAATTCTCTGTGTTACAAATAATTGTGCTTCATCTGGAGAGCGCAATAACGGAACATCAAACCCGAATTGAGTACCGTGTCCATCAGGTGCGGTTGCGAGTATTGTTGCTGAAAACAAATCAGCCGCCAATATATTATCAGCATGATCGCGTTTGCGCTGATGAGTGTTAGCAAATTCTGGCATGGTGAACATATCCAGTTCTGTTGTAACACCAAAGTTAAGCGCCTCACTCAATGCATTTTGATATGCATGAGTATGAGCATCCACTAATCCGGGTAATAAGGTTTTACCTTGGCCATTTAGTTCCCGTAGATCATTCTTATTGATCGTTTTAAGAATAATCGATTTTTCTATCTTGATAATCTTACCATCGACAACAGCAACATCGACAGAATCGAACTGCTGATTGCCATCATACAGACGGACATTACGAATAATAAAATCATTATCAAATGTTTCTGCATTATTTTCGTCAGTTTCAGTTTCGGTAGCAGCGTAACCAACAGTCTTTACATTGGACTCAGATTCTTGCTGAGGCTCCGGCAGAACCATAAAAAAAGCCACTAGCACAATGATAATTGTGAATACTTTACCACTCATTATTGTTTATCCTTTTTGTTGTAAGATTTTAATGCCAGTACGATAAATAACAGCGCGTAAACGGCAAGCACGGAAAGATGTAAAACAACAGGGAAACCCAAATCCATATTGGTAATCTTTAAGGCTAATTGTGCTAAATGGTAGGGGGGCAATATATTGGCGAACTGTTGCATTACTTCAGGTAAAAAATTAATTGGCATCCAAAGGCCTGATAAGAAACCCATTGGCAGGTAAATTAAATTGACCGTCGCTGGTGCACTGCTTGATTTTAGGTAAAGTCCTAATGTCATGCCTATTGCACAGAATGGGAGCGAGCCTAAAACGAAAATGAAGAACAGCGAAATCCATTGCCAACGCATTAGTTGAACGCCCCCAAATACTGCGCCGATAGCGAATAATAAAACAACAATTACCGCTGCAAAGATAAAGGTTAAACTGATCCGCGATATGATATAAGCTGAGGCGGGCATCGGCGAAACTTCCTTTAAATCAAACCAGCCTTGGCCGCGTTCAATCGCAATACCCACACCAAAAGAAAACAGAGCAGGACCAATGACGCCAAAAACTGCGTAAGTAATCATCAGATAAGTGGGCATAGTGGCTGGATTCATTGAAAAAATAATACCAAAGAATGTGTAGAACATAATTGGAAACAATAATGTCGGTATGCTGAATCCTGGGGTCCTCAGCAAGCGAGTCGTTTCGGTTTTCGCTTCCAACAGATAAATGTTCAGTAAATTGGGTTTATCAAGCGCTTGTGAGTTCATAATAGTCTCGATGATTGTAAGTTTGTAATAAGCAGCCCGTGGTGGACTGGCACAATAGTGAATATTTTTTCCTTCGACCCGTGAGTCAAAGGCCTAGGCTGCTTCAGTAATTTTTTCTTGTCCATTAATTAATTCAAAGGCATCTTCAAGTGCCGCACCGGTAACGGTTAAATCTTCAATGATGATCTGTTTACCAATTATCTCCGATAACGTTTTTTCAGCACACTTGGATTCAAGTTCATAATAGTTCGATGTCTTACTCGCCTTATCGACTGACTCCAGCGCTAATAATGATTGAATGTCGACTGGACTTTTAAAGCGAATTTTCTTAGTGTTAATTTGTGATTTAATTTCGTCCGATGTGCCTTCTCTAACAATTCGGCCTCGGTTAATCATTACGATTCGGTCGGAAAGTTGATCGGCTTCTTCTAGATAATGGGTAGTCAACAAAATGCTAGTACCTTGTGCTCTTAACATTTCAATTGCACGCCATAAGGATTTTCGGGCGGTGATATCCATTCCGACACTGGGCTCATCCAAAAATAATAATTTCGGATTGCCACAAATAGCTAATGCAAACAACAATCTTTGTTTTTGTCCACCTGAAAGGTTCTTGCTGTATTGATTTTCAATTTCTTTCAGTCCTGCAATTTCAAGGACTTTATTATAATCCATAGGGTTTGCGTAATATGCCTGGAACAATTGGATATGCTCTTTAATCGTCGACATGTCAGGAAGGCCTGCGACTTGCAGCATTGCGCCAATTTGTCGCTTCACCGGCATGGATCCCGGTTCGTGACCAAACAAACTGATTTCACCTTTTGAGAGACTAATTTTTCCCAGCATAGTGTTTATCAAGGTGGTCTTTCCGGCGCCATTTGGGCCTAGTACCGCTAATACTTCACCTTGATATAACGCTAAGTCGATATTGGATAGAACTTGCTTATCGTTAAAAGATTTACAAACCTGGGTTATTTTGCCTATACATTGTCGAGAAGTTGTATTTCGAGGGTGCGTGCTCATAAGCTTTCCTAAATGTGTTTGATTAATGTACTTTGTTAAAGAATAACAAGCTTGGAAGCCATTATGACGAAACAGGGACGATGGGGTAATTGAGGGATGTCATGAGTTTGAGATGACATTTGTCATGGCGGTTAAACAGGGGGTTATTGCCTGGTAATTCAATTAATGCTATTAGCGATATCCTTTTGCTGGTTTAGGGCCTTTGAATTCCATAGTTTTCACTGCTAACAATTCGGTCATTAACGATTATCTATTTATTAGATAAGAATGTTTGCCAATATAAATCTAGATAAATATTGCCGTTGCAAACTGGGAATATGAATGTATGATATTGATTTAACTAAGTAATTGATGAACTAGTTAAGGTGGAGAGGCTGTTTAGTTTGTCTGACCGCATTCAATCATGTGTTATGCACTTTAAGGGAATCATGGAAACAATAACATGTTATAGGCCAGCAGGAAAAAAGGAACTCGATATAGTTCTTGAATCTGGGTACAGCAAATGGCCACCGCGACTTCCAGAGCAACTTATTTTTTATCCTGTTACGAATGAGGAATATGCCTTTGAACTAACGAAATGGAATGTTACGGATTTTGGTGCCAGGTATGTAACCAAGTTTTCTGTATCAAAAGAATTTATGTCCAAATATCCAATAAAGTGTGTAGGTGCCAAACATCACACCGAATGGTGGGTGCCTGCTGAGGACCTTGAAGAACTAAATAGAAATATCTGTGGAAAAATAGAGGTTGTCGGTGAATATGATAATTCATAACAAAACGTTGAAGAGTATAAAACTTTCAACTATGCGTAACATATGGGAGTACTACTGCTCATCTTAGGGGCTTATTCTGCCAATAGCCTAGCATGTATTCCATGTGACGAAGATATCGATGTTTATATTGCAAAGGCGGAAAAACCAATTTTTCCTAAACATTTTTATGGAGATAAAGCGTTCGGCTATGTTAAATTTAGAATAGAACGCTCTATTACTAAAAGAATAAGAGAAGTTTCGATAATCGACTTGGATCCTCCCAATTTACCAAAAGAGAGCATTATTACTATGCTTAGGAATTCTGAATATGGAAGTACTGCTGGTATAGGCTATGGAATTCATTGTGTAAAAGAATTTGAATTAGAGTTGGAGTTTCCTCTGCCACAAAACATTTCAAAGAGCTTTAAGTTAGAACTCCCAAAAATAGAAATTAGTCAATAGAGGTTGTCCGTAAACGAATAGTGTACCACGATCGCTTGACGCAAACCCAACGCGCTGAATGAATAAATTATTACTTCGAACATTCTTATTGTGTAAGCCAAAGTATTTGAATCGAGTCTCGTTCACGAAGTTTGTGCATCGATAGGAACGTTAAGTGTGTTGGTGTTTTTATCAATGATGATTAT
>JAHRVB010000168.1 GCA_019090895.1 Kangiellaceae bacterium | reverse complement strand
GACCAAAACGCTTCCACAAATGCGGCAATCAAAAGTAAAAATATTGCTCCGTATACCAGTTGTACTGCTGATTTTCCGGCGTTGACCAAAGCTTGTTTTCGACTATAAACACCGGGTGAAAGAATTGCCCAACCCAATTGTAATCCTGCTGCACCCGAAATAACAATTCCCGTGAGCTCGAAAGCACCGTGACCAATAACAAACGAGAAAAAGGTATCATTATAACCAATGTTGTAAATATGCCCTGCAATTGCGCCAAATAGAAAACCATTAAAGAGCAGAAAGAACTGGGAACCAATGGTTAATAAAATGCCGCCGGCAAAGGTTTGAAAAGCGATTCCAATATTATTCCTTATATAGTGGCCAAACATATAAAAATCACTGTCCGAAGCTCTCTCAGTTCCGAACCTTTCTGCTGTTGGGTCGTACATACTTTCCATCGATGTCACCATCTTTGGATCAACGATCATATAGATTAGGTCAGGAAAGATCAGTGTCAGCAAAAAAACGACGACCAGTGGCAAGTAAAATAACACTGATGCAGTCCAAAAAAATCTGGCTTGTTCTTTTACTGCTTTTGGAAAACCATGCAAGATGAAGTGAAAAACATTTTGAAAAATCCCCAATCTTTTTTGATAAAAAGTTTGGTGTCCTCGAAAAACGAGCGCTTCCAGTCTGTGAATAAGGATAGGGCTGTAGTGACGCTCTCTTGCGAGGGCAAGACAATAACAAAGCTGTCGATAATTGTCGGCAAATCCTGTTAGCGCTTTTTCGCCGCTCTTATTATTAAGTTTAATCGCTTCAGATAAATTAATTTGGGTCTCAAACGTTTTCCAGTGCTCAGAATACCGATCTTCAAATTCTTCTTGTCTCATTGATGACCCCGTAACCACTTAGCCAACCGCTTCAGTATCACTGCTTGGTTTTCTGGGTTCTTTTTGATGTGTTCTTGCTCAATCCAGGGGCCTAAATAACCCGCTAGTTCTCTCGCTCTCGATTCTGACATTAGCGAGTTTCTTTCTGCAAAACTAATAATCGCACTTTGTTCCGCTAAGGTAAGCGGAATTTTTGGAGCGATACCTTCTTCTTCATAAGAGAGTTCAATTTCTTTTATACGCCGCTTATGTACTACTAAGGTACCAGCGGCTAGATCACCGAGGCGTTTGAAGTCCTTGTTGATTAGCATGGATAATATGCCAAACCCGAAAAGCATCGGCAAGAAGTCAGCAAAGCGAAGTAAATTTCTGACGATAGAGGAGGACCAATCGATAGGGGTGCCATCGTCATTGATCACCATGATACCCATGGATTTCTTGCCAATAGTCTGGCCGTGATTAAACACTTCAAACAGTACAGGATAGAACCATTCAACTAGAAAAATAATGATCAGATAGAGGCCTTGGCCAAAATTGCCAAGATAACCTAATACACCCGCTATCGCGGCGAGTACCGCCCAACGGACCATTAAATCGATGATAAATGCTAATGAACGACTAACCAGCCCAGCAACCGCCAGCGATAACTCGACTCCTTCAGGAACTTCTATCTCCCGAGTAGTATCTAACATTCCTTGTCATTCCAATTAGCCATTATTACTTCTATTACTGCCTTTTCGATTTCTATCAATTGCAACGATGTTTAAACTCACTTGATTTTAGCGGCTAATTCGCCACTTGCATACCGCTCATACATATCATCGAGAGAAAGTACTTTGATTTTACTCGCTTGACCTGCCGTTCCGAATGCTTCATATCGAGCAATACAAATATCTTTCATTGCGTCAGTTGATGCTTGGAGATATTTGCGAGGGTCAAAATTGGAAGGATTTTGAGCTAATTGGCGTCGTACTGCACCGGTGGAGGCTAAACGTAAATCCGTATCTATATTAACCTTACGTACTCCGTGTTTTATACCTTCGCAAATTTCTTCAACCGGTACACCATAGGTTTCTGGAATATCACCACCGAACTCATTAATCACTTTCAACCATTCCTGTGGAACAGAAGACGAACCGTGCATCACTAAGTGAGTATTCGGAAGACGCTTATGAATTTCTTTAATTCGGCTGATTGCTAAAACATCGCCAGTCGGAGGACGAGTAAACTTGTACGCGCCATGAGAAGTACCAATAGCAATAGCAAGCGCGTCGACTTGGGTTTTATTGACAAAGTCAGCCGCTTCTTCTGGATCCGTTAACATTTGCTCCATACTCAACTTACCTACCGCTCCAATACCGTCTTCTTCACCAGCTTCACCAGTTTCAAGAGAGCCTAAGCAACCTAACTCACCTTCTACCGAAACACCACAAGCATGTGCCATTTCAACGGTTCGACGAGTCACTTCTACATTGTACTCGTAACTGGCTGGTGTTTTTCCATCATCCATCAATGAGCCATCCATCATCACAGATGAAAACCCTAGCTGAATCGAACGTTGGCAAACTGTTGGACTGGTGCCATGATCTTGATGCATCACAACTGGAATATGAGGAAACTCCTCTATCGCCGCTAAAATAAGGTGGCGCAGAAAAGGTGCTCCGGCATAGGATCTCGCACCCGCTGAAGCCTGAACCATAACCGGGCTATCCGTTTGATCAGCCGCTTCCATAATTGCGCGCATTTGCTCTAAGTTATTGACGTTAAATGCTGGCACTCCATATTGATACTCTGCTGCATGGTCCAGCAGTTGTCTCATTGAAATTAAAGCCATAGTATTATCTCCGTTTACTTAATCTTGTTGGTCTTGCCTTTTAGGCATTATTGGTTCAATCGTTCTCGCTTGCTTTATTCTGTTTCGGTTATTCTATATTTATTTAATAGAGTTTAGACCGATTGTGCGCGTTGCTCTAGAATTTCGACGGCAGGTAGCTTCTTTCCCTCTAAAAACTCTAGAAAAGCACCGCCACCGGTTGAGATATAAGATACTTTATCTTTAATACCAAATTGGTCCACTGCCGCCAGAGTATCGCCGCCTCCGGCAATAGAGAATGCGCTGCTTTCCGCGATCGCCTTGGCAATTTTTTCGGTTCCTTTGGAGAACTGTTCGAATTCAAAAACACCGACGGGTCCATTCCAAACGATGGTTCCGGCATTGGCTAAAATATCACAAAGATAGTCTGCAGTTTGAGGACCGATATCAAAAATCATATCATCAGCCGAAACATCTTCCACTGATTTGAGGGTTGCAGGGGTTGTCTCTGAAAACTCCTTTCCAACAACCACATCGGTTGTTTTTGGGATCTCGCCGTTATTATCAATCGCCGCTTGAGTTAACTTTTTAGCATCATCCAACAAGTCCATTTCGACTAGCGAATTTCCGACTTGATGACCTTCCGAAGCGATAAAAGTATTGGCTATTCCGCCACCAACGATTAGTTGGTCAACAATCAAAGACAGTGATTCTAAAACCGTTAATTTGGTTGAAACTTTCGAACCGCCAACAATAGCAACCATGGGTCTAGCGGGGTTGTCGAGCGCCTTACCTAACGCATCCAATTCACCCGCTAATAAGGGTCCAGCGCAAGCAATCGGAGCGAATTTAGCGACACCGTGAGTTGATGCCTGGGCCCTGTGTGCAGTACCGAATGCATCCATAACAAACACATCACACAAATTAGCATAGGCCTTAGAAAGAACTTCATCGTTGGCTTTTTCGCCGTTGTTACAGCGTACGTTTTCGAACACGACTACTTCGCCACGATTTACCGCTACTCCCGATAAGTAATCTGTCGCCAATGATACCGGAGCGTCGATTAACGGCTTCAAGTAATCTACGATCGCGACCATAGAATCCTGTTCGGTCAAAACGCCTTCTGTAGGTCTACCACGATGCGACATAACCATCACCTTGGCACCTTTTTCTAGGGCTAGCTTGATAGTTGGTATGGCGGCTTGGATTCTAGCATCTGAGGAAATTTTGCCATCTTTAAACGGTACGTTCAGATCTTCACGTATAAGAACACGTTTATCCATTAAATCAAGATCCGACATTCTTATTACTGACATAGGTCCTTCCTGTTTTTAGCTTTTTTATAGGGCTTTTATTTATCGAGTAACTTAAGTTTTTGCTAATCGAATATCGAATATCGAATCTTTTAATTATCTATCTAAGTAACTATGAAAAAATAGCCGTTGCAAAGTTCGCAGCCGGCTACTATTAACAACTGATAAATAATAACAATCAGCCAATATCAAAGCTGAACTAATTACTTAGCAGCCATCATGGCGATGGCAGTATCAATCATTCGACAGCTAAAGCCCCATTCATTATCGTACCAACTTAGGACTTTCACGAGATTCTTGTTCACTCGAGTTTGAGTAGAATCAAAAGTCGACGATGCAGGCATATGATTGAAATCGATTGAAACCAGCGGCTCATCATTGTAATCAAGCACAATACCATCCGACGCTTTCTTCATAATTTCATTAATTTCTTCAACCGTTGTTTCGCGCTCAGCTTCGAACGTTAAATCAACAACAGAAACATTAAGAGTTGGGACGCGCAGTGCAAACCCGTCTAACTTTCCCTGTAGTTCAGGGAGAACAATACCAACGGCTTTAGCAGCCCCTGTTTTTGTTGGAATAATAGACGTTGCCGCAGCGCGAGCGCGGTGAAGATCTTTATGTTGGTTATCGATAATTTTCTGGTCGTTAGTATAGGCATGAATAGTATTCACCAGCCCTTTCTTAATACCAACGCCTTCGTGAAGTGCTTTCGCGATTGGCGCTAAACAGTTAGTCGTACAAGATGCATTCGAAACAATCGTATGCTCGGCTTTTAATACGTCTTCATTGACACCGAATACCACAGTCGCATCAATATCACTTCCGCCGGGTGCTGAAATAAGAACCTTTTTAGCGCCGCCCACAAAATGCTTTGAAGCGCCGGTTCGATCGGTAAAGTGACCCGTGCATTCTAAAACGACATCGACGTCATAATCGCTCCATTTTAGATTCTCTGGATTACGATCAGCTAACATCGCGATTTTGTCATCATTGACGAACATATTTTCATCATCACCATTCACATTCGCTTCAAAGCGACCATGGGTGGAGTCATATTTTGTCAAATGAACATTGGTGGCAACAGGATGCGAAGAATTAATCGCAACCACTTTGATTTCATCTTCACGGTTATATTCGTAGATAGCTCGAAGGACCATTCGGCCAATTCGTCCGTAACCGTTGATTGCTACTTTAACTGTCATTACTTTTTCCTACTCTATATGGTCGACTGTAAAATCAGGTGACTCAATAAAAAAGCCACCTTAAAAACAAATTGTTTAGCTAGGGCTCAAATTAAGCTAATAATTGCTTTGCTTGAGCTACCAAATTTTCTACCGTGAAACCAAACTCTTTGAACAACTGGTCCGCGGGAGCGGATTCACCAAACTGTTCCATTGAAATCACTTTGCCTTCCAGACCGACATACTTGTACCATAAGTCTCCGGTAGCGGCTTCCACTGCCATACGCTTACCAGAAGCAGGCAAGACTTGCGTTTTATATTCACTATCTTGCTGGTCGAAGACTTCGCAACTGGGCATAGAAACGACTCGAACACGAAAGCTTCCTAGTTCAGTTGCTGCTTTAACCGCTAAATCAACTTCAGAACCCGTTGCAATGATAGTTAGATCAGGATGCTCTCCACAATCAACTAAGACATAACCACCTTTTTCAATTTGTGCAAGTTGTCCATCGGTACGAGCCTGTGTCGGTAATCCTTGCCGTGTCAGTATCATGGCAGTTGGACCTGTTTTCTTTTCAATTCCCATTTTCCATGCTACCGCTGTTTCAGTCGCATCGCACGGTCGCCAATTAGTCAGGTTAGGCGTACTTCTCATCGAAGCAATTTGTTCAACCGGTTGATGAGTTGGACCATCTTCACCTAAACCAATAGAATCATGGGTAAATACATAAATGACCTGTTGTTTCATCAACGCCGCCATTCGAATGGCGTTTCTAGCATATTCCATAAACATAAGGAATGTTCCACCAAAAGGAACAAATCCACCATGCAATTTAATGCCATTCATAATCGCGCACATGCCAAATTCGCGGACACCGTAATTAATATAATTACCACTCGAGTCACTCGCATCGATCACTTTACTTTCATTCCAACGCGTTAAGTTAGAACCGGCTAAATCAGCGGAGCCACCTATAAATTCAGGTAAATTACCTGCGAAGGCTTGAATGGCATTTTGTGATGCTTTACGCGTAGCCAGTTTTTCGCCGGCTTTTTGAGTTTGCTCAATGAAGCTCCGAGCGGTTGAGGCAAAGTCGGCGTGTAGACGACCATTAAGACGACGACCCAATTCTGCAGCGAGCTCAGGGAAAGCTTCAGTATAAGCAACAAATTGATTATTCCAGTCACTTTCAAGCTTGTGCCCTTTTTCTCGTGCATCCCATCCGTTCATGATTTCTTCCGGAATCTCAAAAGCAGGGTGAGGCCAATCAAGCTGATTTCTAACTAAAGCGATTTCGTCTTGACCCAATGGAGCGCCATGACAATCTTCCTTACCACCTTTATTGGGCGAACCGAATCCAATAGTTGTTTTACAACAGATTAAAGTGGGTCGATTAGTTTCAGCTTTAGCTTGCTGCATTGCTTTTTCAATCGCTTCGGGATCATGGCCATCGACACTAGCAATCACATGCCATCCATAGGATTGGAATCGTTTTACCGTATCATCGGTAAACCAGCCTTCTACTTCGCCATCAATTGAGATGCCATTATCGTCATAAAAGACGTTCAACTTGCCTAAACCTAAGGTACCGGCGAGCGAACATACTTCATGTGAAATGCCTTCCATCAAACAGCCATCACCAACAAACGCAAACGTATTATGGTCAACGATATTGTACCCTGGTCGATTGAATTGAGCCGCGAGTGTTTTTTCGGCAATCGCCATACCAACAGCGTTTGCAAGCCCTTGTCCGAGAGGCCCAGTAGTAGTTTCAATACCAGGGGTATAACCTAACTCTGGATGTCCCGGTGTTTTTGAATGTAATTGTCTAAAACTTTTTAAGTCATCAATTGAAACTGCATAACCAGTGAGATGAAGCAACGAGTAAATCAGCATTGAGCCGTGACCATTGGAAAGTACGAATCGGTCTCGATTTGCCCATTCTGGATTACTAGGGCTGTGCTTTAAGTGATCTCCCCATACGACCTGGGCGATATCTGCCATTCCCATTGGTGCACCAGGGTGGCCCGAATTGGCCTTTTGAACCGCATCCATACTCAACGCACGAATCGCGTTAGCAAGCTGAAAACGAGATGACATAAATACTCCTTAGGGTTAGAACACAGAATTGTGGGGGGTATTTTTAACGGGGCGTATTTTCTCAAAACACAGCGGTCGAAGCAATCACTTTACATGATTTGATTAGATAATAATCAGTCGATCGCCGCATTTAGCTGCTAGTTTTTGGACTTTATCCCCTTGGCTGGTATTTGGGGTAATAAAAAGGTTCTTTTTATTCCTGAACGACGGGTTGTGTAAGACCCCATTCACTCATTCCGCCAATCAAACTGTGACCATCAAACCCTTGTTGATTAAAAACCTGAGTTGCTGGCCGACTGGAATTTCCGTGATAGCAAACAACAACAAGCGGTCGCTCTTTATCTGACTGTTCAACAAACGACTGAATATTGTCATTATCGATTCGGACAGCATTTAATATATGACCTGCTGCAAAACTAGCAGGGTCACGTATATCGACGACCAGTGCCTGTCCTTCTTGAATGAGCTTAGCGGCTTCATTGACCGTTATTTGCTTAATCACTATGCCAACTCCTATAAGTGAATCGTTTTCGAATACGGTTACATGTCCAATGAATCTGATTCTTTGACAAACATTAGGTCCCAAACGCCATGTCCCAATCCTTCGCCTCGCTTTTGAAACTTAGTCACTGGTCGATCATCCGGTTTCGGCACATAATCGTTGGAGTTAGAGCAGTTACTCCAGTCTTTTGCGCCCTGCATCACTCTCAACATATGCTGGGCATAGTTTTCCCAGTCTGTGGCCATGTGATAATGACCTCCGACGGTCAATTTTGCGCGGATTAACCGAACGAACTCATCTTTAACGATTCGACGTTTGTGATGGCGTCGCTTGTGCCAAGGATCGGGAAAGAATAATTGCACTAAACTAAGCGAGTTGTCTGCGATCATTTCACCAAGTACTTCAACCGCATCGTGGGATATCAGTCGTAGATTCGTCAGTTCCATATCTCGCATCCGAACCAGCAATGCTCCGACGCCTGGTCGATGCACCTCGATACCAATAAAATTACGGTTCGGGTATATTTTCGCTTGTTCCGCCAATGAAGCCCCCATACCAAATCCTATTTCTAGAGTCACTGGGTTGGAGTTACCAAATAACACTTGGAAATCTAACGGCTGCTTCTTATATTCAAAGCCGAAGGTGGGCATCATCGATTCGTAAGCAATGGATTGACCAGCAGTCATTCGCCCTTCACGTTTAACGAAACTTCTAATTTTACGTTTGAATTCTTGCAATTTGATAGTCAATTTGTTGCTAGGTAATAAGCGTCGAATTATAACAACATGACCCGTTTAACCCAAATCATTGTCCCGACAAATGATGGAAATCCTTGCAAGTGATTGGTTTTTCATCATTAACAGCTATCAGTAATAGTTAAATAATCTATTGACCAATTGTTAAAAAGTGATAGCTTTAGCCCTTACGAGATTAACTAAACTGGCAAAACTTTCTAACTCGATGTTTCCTTCTATTCCAAATTACCATGCTTTGGCGGTGCTTTTGCTCACTGTTGTAGCGCTGTATTTATTCCGTCGAGACGATATTCGGTTGGAATCTAGCTGCTTGGGCGTGCTGATATTACTTGCCGTCGGATTCGAAGTCGTACCTTTTGTCGATCAATCGGGTGAACATTTAGAAGCGATTGATTTTTTCTTCGGCTTTGGTCACGAGGCGTTGATTGCTGTTTGCGCTCTGATGATAGCCGGACAAGGTCTAGTAAGAACGGGCGCGCTCGAACCGGTAGGTCGGATGCTAGGCAAACTTTGGCGCATCAGTCCAAAGTTATCGCTGCTCATGACATTGATAGTTTCAGGTATATTGTCAGCGTTTATGAATAACACACCGATTGTTGTTTTAATGCTACCAATTCTTATCAGCGTTGCTGTTCGGACTAACACCTCGGCATCGGGTCTATTAATGCCAATGGGGTTTGCGACTTTAGTCGGTGGTATGTCGACCACCGTAGGAACATCCACTAATTTATTGGTGGTTGCGGTTGCCGCAGAACAAGGTATGCAACGAATGGGACTCTTTGATTTTGCTGTTCCGGCGTTAGTCGCAGGTAGCGTAGCGATTGTTTACCTTTGGCTGGTAGCACCCAAAATGCTACCCGAACGACAATCGGCTCTGGATAATGAAACCCCAAGAATATTTACTGCCCACTTAACCATTGACGAACAAGGGGTTTCAGTTGGCAAGACACTTGCTGAAGTGATTGAATTCACCGATGGGTTACTGAAAGTTGATCGAATCCAACGTTCTGGCAGTAATTCCGACGTTCGAATTATGCCAATGCCTGATGTTATTTTACAAGCTGGGGACAAAGTCCGTGTATCGGACACACCAGAAAACCTGAAGGATTATGAAACAATCCTTGGTGCAAAACTATTTGTCGGAAAACAACGAATAGATGAAGAACACCCTCTGACTGCTGATGATCAACAATTGGTGGAAGTGATTGTCGCTCCCGGCTCTCCGCTCGCAGGCTCGACTCTCAAAAATATTCGATTTGTTGATCAGTACTCATTAGTCGCTGTCGCATTACATCGAGAGGGAAAAGAAGTCGATTTGTTCAAGAAGCTTGGTAATGTCTCTCTACACGTTGGCGATATTCTATTAGTTCAAGGCTCTAGAGATAAAATTGCAGAAATGAAAAAGAAAGGCGATTTTCTAATACTTGATGCAACGACGGATCTACCTCACACATCCAAAGCACCGACCGCACTTGCCATAATGCTTGGAATTGTTGGTGTTGCAGCGTTTGGTATCTTACCCATTGCAATCTCAGCATTGGTAGGTGTTTTACTACTGCTGGTAACTCGGTGCCTCAATTGGAGTGATGCAGGTCGGTCATTGAGTACCCAAGTTATTTTAATTGTTGTGGCCAGCCTCGCCTTAGGAGAGGCGCTACTAAAGACCGGTGGCGCAAACTATCTAGCAGAAGTCTTTTTATATTCGACCTCAGGACTTCACCCCGCATTTATTATTAGTGCACTGATGTTGTTATTAGCAATCTTAACCAATATTGTTTCTAATAATGCCGCTGCAGTTATTGGAACGCCGATTGCCATTAGCGTCGCGGCTCAATTAGGGCTTCCGCCAGAACCATTTGTCATCGCAGTATTATTTGGTGCTAACTTCAGCTATGCCACTCCAATGGCTTATAAAACCAACTTATTGGTGATGAACGCTGGCGGTTATCATTTCTCCGATTTTATGCGAATCGGCGTTCCTCTGGTATTAATCATGTGGGTTACCTTGTCGTTATTTATCCCCTATTACTACGACATCATTTAAGATTCTTTTCCAAAGCCGTTTCCCAAGAGAAAAACGTGATAACAGCAAAGTCTTTCGCCACTAAGATGCTCAAGTTCTACGACGAACTCGGGCGTAAAGATCTGCCTTGGCAGCAGAACAAGACAGGTTATAGTGTCTGGGTCTCTGAAATCATGTTGCAGCAGACCCAAGTCAAAACGGTCATCCCTTATTATCTAAGATTTATCCGTAGCTTTCCGTCTATCAAAGCCTTGGCAAAGGCCGATATCGATTCAGTATTACACCATTGGGCTGGCCTTGGTTATTACTCTCGAGCTAGAAATTTGCACGCCTGCGCCAAGCGCGTAGTGGATGAATTTGATGGTGAATTTCCTCAACAATTAGATGAAATAGTCAAACTGCCTGGTATTGGCGAATCCACTGGTGGTGCGATTTTATCGCTGGCGTACGGTCAATCAGAAGCCATACTGGATGGAAACGTTAAGAGAGTGCTCGCTCGAGTATTCTTAGTCGATGGTTGGTACGGTAAATCATCAGTCGCGAAAGAATTGTGGCATCTCTCACGTACATACACGCCGAAGACCAGAACTGGCGATTTTAATCAAGCAATGATGGATTTGGGTGCTAGTTTATGTGCCCGCAATAATCCTATTTGTAGTGAGTGCCCATTGAGCCCGGACTGCCAAGCATTGTTACAGAACAAGACAAAAGAGTATCCGCACCGCAAACCTAAGAAAGCAATTCCGACCAAACAGGCAACGATGTTACTTGGGGTTAATCGATCAAAACAAATCCAATTAGTAAAAAGACCTCCGAGCGGCATTTGGGGAGGACTATGGAGTTTACCGGAATTAGAGCCTCCTCAAGTTAAATCATCTCTAGCCTCAAATAAAAAAATATCCGACGAGAAAATGATAGGACAATTCAAACATACCTTCAGTCATTTTCATCTCGAAGTCGATGTAATCGACCCCAACCAATTATCAACCTCACCCGTGGATATTAAGACAGGCATAATGGTTGAAGAAAATACCGCTGTAGCGTGGCATAATATCGATCAACTAACTGAATTGGCATTGCCAACGCCAATCAAAAAGTTTTTGTATCGACACTTTCATATAAAAGAGAAATAGCCATGGTATTTTGCCAAAAATTACAAAAAGAAGGTCCACCGATGGGTTTTGCTCCCATCCCAGGTGAACTCGGTGAACGAATACTTGGAAATATATGTGATGAAGCTTGGCGAATGTGGATCAAACATCAAACCATGCTGATTAATGAAAAACACCTGAGCCTGGCTGATGCAGAAGCGCGAACCTATCTAAAAAGTGAAATGGAGAAATACCTTTTCGGCGGCGACTACGAACAAGTAGAGGGTTATGTGCCGGAGAAGAATGAGTAACATTTACCACTTGAAGACTGTTCTTTTTTTGAGCGTACACTAGCCAAAAATTGCCACTTCAGCCGTTGAAAACAAAGGCAACCGTGCAATTACAACATTTGACTATAAAAACTAAGAAAATTGACCCAACGCGCTTGACTTTAAATCCCGATCCTAGTTTAATAGCGCGCTCTCGAGAAATCCCTCAAACCCGTGAGATTTCAACGGAATCAAGACCAGTGGCCTGATAGCTCAGTTGGTAGAGCAGAGGATTGAAAATCCTTGTGTCGGCAGTTCAAATCTGCCTCGGGCCACCATTATTCAAAGGCTTAGCTAACGCTAGGCCTTTTTTGATCCGGCACTGTTAAAACGTGTAATCCAATCCAGTACTTTCTCTAATGGCAATGGTTTAGCGAAAAAATACCCTTGCGCCACATCACAACCTAACGTCTTCAGACGATTAAAGGTCGCTTCTTCCTCAACCCCTTCAGCGACGACTTTCATGCCAAAACTTCTTGCCAAAGAAATAATTAACTCGATGATATGTAGATCAGCGTTATCCGTCAGCATGTTCGATATGAAATAACGGTCTATTTTAAGCTCAGTGGCAGGGATGCTCTTGAAATATTGAAGCGATGAATAACCCGTGCCAAAATCATCGATCGCAATACCGACTCCTAATTCCCTCAACTTGTTCAAATTTTCTAAGCAGTTAAACTCATCTTCCATAACCACACTTTCAGTCACTTCAAATACTAGATCCTCGGGGCTTACACCCCAAATTGACATCGAATTCTTAATGGCATCTAGAATATCAGAATTACGTAAGTCGATTACGGACAAGTTGATTGAGACGGTCTTGATTCCCACGCTCTTGAGACGTTCCAGATCCTGAAAAACAACTTTAAGTACGATTTCCGTGATACGTGATATGTGACCAATTTGCTCAGCCAGAGTGATAAACCGTTCAGGAGGAATAAACCCTCTATCTGGGTGTTTCCATCGGATAAGCGCCTCTACCTCTAACGAAGTGCTGTTAGAGAACTTAACTTTTGGTTGATAATAAACTTCGAAGTCATTATTTTCTATCGCCATCAACAGATCATTTTCAAGCTGTCGATCTCTTGTATGACTGACCTCCAATTGATGGGAGTAGATCGAGAAAAGCTTCTTTTCTTTAATCGCATCGATAAGAGCAAGTTCGGATTTTTGTAACAATGATTGAGGAGCCAAACCATGATTAGGGTAAAGCGATAGACCAATACTGCACTTTGGCCGAGATCGCATCTCAACCATTTGATCAAATGAATGAAGGAGTCTTTGCAGCTTATGGGCCGCCATTAGCAAGTGGTTTTCGTTGAGTATACCGGGTAAAAATAGAGACAAAGCCGTTTCACTGGTTTGAATAACGCAATCTGATTGATGAGTCATCGGCAGCAAAATATCTTTCACCTGACCAATCAATTTAGCACCAGCACGCAAACCTGAAGAACTCGTCACTTCTCGATAGTTGAGAATATCAATCAACACCAACCCAAAGTGTTGGTTTTTTTCCTTAGCGAGGTCTAGTTGTGTTTGAAGTTTTTCGAAATAAACGACCCGTTCTTTTAAATCTTGCGCTCTCATCTAGTATACCCGGCTAGATATAAAGAGTCTGGGGATCGATATCATAAGCGCCAGGTTCTAACGCACGTTTGATTTCTAACAGCTTACCGTCATTATCATGTAACACTTCACTTAAATCGAGCCCACTAAAGTTAGCGAGAAGTTGTTTATCTTTATCGAGTAACATCATTAATTTAGGCCTTAGTCGACGAGTACGATATTCCGCTAATACCACCCCGACTTCGCCCGTTGACAATTCGACTAACGAACCAGCTGGGTAAATACCAATAGCTTGGATAAATTCTTCAATAAGCTCTGTTTGAAAATCCTTTCCACGCCACTCATAAAGGCATTTAACGGCTTCGGAAGGGGAAAGACCCTTACGATGGGGACGATCGGATGTTATTGCGTCATAACAATCGACAATCGATGCAATTCGTGCAAAAAGAGGAATCGCAGTGCCTTGTAAACCTTGCGGATAACCAGAACCGTCGAATCG
>JAHRVB010000167.1 GCA_019090895.1 Kangiellaceae bacterium | reverse complement strand
TTAACGAATTCTTGCAATGTATGTGGCCGAGGCTCTGCTGCGTGAGTTTGGTGAGACAATGCGTAAAACGTCGCTCCAAATAGAATTAAAATACTCCTGAGTACTAACATGTTTTATTCCTTATTTATTATTCTGTTTTTTTATATGGTAACTACTGTTTTGTACTTTATCGTATATTTTCAATCTAGTAGTTAAGTCCGTTTGCTGACTTAATGAAAGTGTTAAGCACAGTGTTTTTCTTTCGGCTCAACACTTAATAGAGATAAATCGATATCAGTAGATTTTAGCAATATTGTCAAAAAATTGAGTTATTTACAGCTGGTTAGAGGTTTCGAGATGCGTAATGATTCCATTCAGCGTAGTTAACTCCATTTGTATGTAAAACTAATAGAGAATATCAGACACGGAGCTTTATGACAATTTGGAATTAAAGCCAGATAGTTCCGGCAGTATCCTCATTAAATCAGTAACGTTGCAGCATTCCATCATACAGATTCTTCAAGTTTTGGTAATAAGTCGGCAGATTGTCCCTAGCTATTAGCGCTTTCTTTGCTATTCTTTTGAAACGATGTTTTGTTATGGACCAACCTACTTGAGACCTTATTTTGAGAACAGCTTTAAAACAATTTCACTTTGTTTATTAATCAGCGCATGCAGCTATAAAAGTCAAAACAATGCTGGTTCCCCTTTGAGTGAGCAGGTACGTTCTGAGGAATCTATCAATGAGAATGAAGTTCCGGTCGCTGAAACTACGACTAACATTGTTATTGATCGAATTATTAATTCAGGAAAACTAGAATTCAACGCATCAGTGGGTCAAGTAATTGTTGTGAATCGAGCGGTAGATAATATCCGATGGAATGCTATTTTAGGTCGACACGACTTTGAATCAGCGGTTTTCTCCTTATTTGAAAATAAGCTTCAGCATTCATTATCGTTTAAAGCACCCGGTAGCTACAAAATAGCACTTTCTTCGATCCAATCGATCGATGCCTCTGATGCATCCCGTGTCAACTCAACGCAACCCAATACTATGCAGATTAGCCTTACCGCTATTGTTAAATAGGAAGTTTCTTAATGAATAAGATAAAACAATCAATGATGGCGACGGTTATCGCTGCGGTGCCTGTTTCGGCTGTGATAATTAACCAATATTCGACCCTCCATTGTGGAATGGTCTTTGACCAATCCCGGCTGACTATAATAGAAGGTATCGATTCTGACACTCTAAATCGCCTTAAAACAGAGAGAAGCGTCGATAGCACTGCGATTTGCCACATGCCCATTGCAAAGCTTGAAAGAGCACTCTATAGACTTGAACAACCGAAACCAGATCACCCAGGCGAAGCGCGAGCATTCCGATATCAGCAGCAACTTAGTCATGATAACAATAATGACAAAACGCTTAATATTGAAAACTGGAAATTAGCCCGAGAACAAGTCGACTTTGCAAAACAGAATATTCATGCTGCCGCGGGAATCAGTCCTTCAAGTTGGGAATCTCTTGGTCCGGGAAATATTGGTGGAAGAGTCCGTTCATTCGCGTTTGACCCTGACGATAGTGATCGAATCTACGCAGGTTCAGTGAGCGGTGGCGTTTGGCTGACAGAAAACGCTGGTACAAGCTGGTCGCCAACGGATGACTTTATGGCAAACCTCTCCGTCAGTACGATTATTTTTGACCCCACCGACAGTAATGTTATTTACGCGGGTACCGGCGAAGGTACGTTTAATTTCGACAATGTCA
Organism: Kangiellaceae bacterium; assembly: GCA_019090895.1. GTDB lineage: Bacteria > Pseudomonadota > Gammaproteobacteria > Enterobacterales > Kangiellaceae. Next base: position 13,214 of record JAHRVB010000167.1, on the reverse strand, counting down.
GGGGATTAGGGATATTCAAATCCGATGATAAAGGCCAAAGCTGGTCAAGTATTGCCAGTACCGCCAATAATTCTAGTTTTTACTGGGTCAACCGACTAACGATGTTGAACGATTCCAGCAGATTGTTAGCCGCGACTCAAACCGGCATTTGGACTTCGGAAAATGAAGGCGTTTCATGGACTCAATCTCACTCAGGGCGAAGTAATGACGTTGATGTGCATCCTAATGACAATAACCTATTGATAGGAGGCACTTGGGGCGGTGCTCTTTACTCAACCGATGGTGGTTCAAATTGGACGTCTGCTACAGGATTATCAATTTCTGGTTCAAGTCGAGTCGAAGTTGCTTACGCAAAATCAAATCCCGATATTGTGTTTGTTTCTGCGGATAATAATTCAGGAGAAGTTTGGAAAAGCACTGATGGTGGTCAGACTTATTCTCAAGTGAACACCGGTTACTCCTATTTAGGCAGCCAAGGTTGGTACGACAATGCACTGTGGGTCGATCCTTTAGATGAAAACCACATCATTGTGGGCGGACTCGATTTATGGCGCAGTACCGATGGCGGCGCGACCATGATAAAAATCAGTACATGGTGGCAAGCACCATCATCTGCGCATGCCGATCATCATTTTATTCTAGAGCATCCTGACTACGATGGCGTCGACAATAAACGGGTTTTCTTTGCTAATGATGGTGGCATCTACGAGACTCCTGATATTGAAGTAGCGTTAGGTTCCGTAGGATGGCAAGAACTCAATAACAACCTAGCAATTACCCAATTCTACGGGATGGCCGTGAGTCCCGACGGTACAGTGATTGGTGGTACCCAGGATAATGGAACATTAATCTACAAGAATGACAGTGAAAATTGGACCACGACTTTCGGTGGTGACGGCGGATTTTCCGCGGCGGATCCTACTGATTCAAATTATGTTTACGGCGAATACGTCTACCTACAAATTCACCGCAGTACCAATGGCGGAAATGGTTCGAGCAATATTTTTGATGCGCAGATGGAAAACGATGGGGCTAACTTTATCGCACCGTTTATTTTAGATCCCAATAACGAGAATAGATTATTAGGTGGGGGCGATAGATTGTGGGTCAGTAACAATGCTAAGGATGTAACCCCAACCTGGACCACCATTAAAGATGCCATTCCTTCTAGCTCTCCTATTAGTGCAATCGCAGTAGCACAGGACGATGCTAATCTAATATATGTGGGCCACAACGATGGTTCTCTTTATAAGTCAACCAATGGCACAGATCCGGTACCAATTTGGACACAAGTTGCTAGCGTCTCAATGCCGGGGCGATACTTAATGCGTGTTGCTATTGATCCTGTTGATAACGAGATTTTATTTGCGTCTTTTGGGGGATACGAAGACGATAATCTCTGGAAGTCGACCGATGCAGGTGTGACCTGGACAGAATCAGTTGGAATAGCACCAAGCAATATTCCGCCAGCACCTATTCGATCGGTTTTGATTCACCCAGTCCGAACAAGCCACATTTATGTCGGCACCGAAGTTGGAATTTTTAGCAGTACCGACGGAGGAGCAAGCTGGGATCTTGAAAATAATGGTCCAGCAAACGTTTCTGTTGATGAATTAGTTTGGGGAGAAGGTGAATTATTATATGCTGCGACTCATGGACGTGGGATTTTTAGAGCCAATGTTTTTGACGAAGAGCCTGACGACTTAAACTTCGAAACTCAGAATAACGCCGCTCTTTCAGCAATCTTAGAATCTAACCAACAAACCATTAATGGTCTGGGATTTGAAGTCGAACTCAGCATAGTGGATGGCGAATATTCTCTAGGTTGTTCCGGCATTTACAGCTCAGATACGATTCAAGTAAATAACGGAGAAATTATTTGTTTGCGCCATACCAGCGCAGCAGAACATTGGACTACTGTAACCACCCAATTAACGGTCGGCTCATCCACTTTTAGTTTCGAATCTCGGACAATTGCTGATATCACCCCCGATTCATTTAGCTTTGACTCAGTTCAAGACGTCGCATTATCTACGATTTCAGATTCTAATACGATTACGGTAAATGGAATTTCTAACGAGGTTGACGTCAGCATCGTTGATGGTGAATATTCCATTGGATGTGATACCAATAGCTTTACCTCGGTAGCAGGAACGATTCTACTCGACGAGACACTTTGCATTCGACATATTACTTCATCAGAACATTTTGTCACGACAACCACTGTAGTCACCATTGGTGATAGCTCCGCCAGTTTTGAATCGACGACTCTTCCCGATACCACTCCGGATGATTTCTCATTTGTTGCATTAGATGACGTGAACAGCTCAAGTGTTCAAACTTCGGAAATAATCACTGCAACAGGATTTCAAGTTGATATTCCTATTTCCGTATCCGGAGGAGAATATTCCATTGGATGCTTAGACGCTAACTTCACTACGGTTGCATCGAATGTCGCACCAAATGATACCGTTTGTATCAGGCACACAACTTCGCCCAATTATCTTGAAACCACAATAACGACTTTAAATATTAATGGTGTTTCGGCGGACTTTAGCACGACCAATTCTCCCGATAGAGATCCCGATAGTTTTGGCTTCACCAGTCAAAGTAATGTATCAGTCTCAAGTGTTCAGACTTCAAATACCGTGACGATCACAGGCATTGGGGTCGACGTGGATGTTAGTATCACCGGCGGAGAATACTCTATTGGCTGTACTGCGATATTCTCTTCTGCCTCGTCAACTATCGCTGATCAACAGACTATTTGTGTACGGCACACCAGTTCAGGTTCTAACAATGCAACCACCCAAACGAACTTGACAGTAGGGAATTTCTCTACCAACTTTAGCTCAACCACTGAAGCCCCAGCTAGTAGTTCAAGCGGCTCGGGTGGAGGTGGAAGTTTTAATTGGTATGGATTGTTGTGTCTCTTTTCACTCTTTGGTGTTGGTTGGCTTAGTCGTCCTCCAGTACATCAATAATTGTCAATAAACTTATGTGATTCGAAGTACTTTACAACAAAACTAGCTTTCGCAAAGTCATAATTCAATTCTAGGCATTTAAAATGTAAAGTAATTTGTTGGACCAATGATATAGACTGATGGTATCAAATAAGATCCACTTTAGTGGTGAGGTATCATCAGTCTAGCGGCAAGCAAATCCCAACTACAACTTAAGGCTCGAGGTCCATTCTTTTACCTTCTCTGCTAAGTCTAGGCTCAAAAATCAAACAAACTCCGTTCAACAACTTGTCTCTATAGAATAATTAAAGTAAATTAGTATGCTTTGGCTATTTGTGGTCATTTAACGCTTTAAATGGACTAATATTACTCGGACAGGTATGTTGAAATTTTTCTATAAATTATCCACTTTAGCACTTTCTTTTTTGTATGCTTCCGCTATTTTATCAGCTGATATAAAATCATCACCAATACCTAATTGGGTTGAAAACGAAAGTCCGAGTTTTGACCATCAAATACCTGAAAACCAAATCCAGGATGGCATCTATTATTTGCTAGTGGATTCTCAAACTCGTGTGAAACAAGATAATTCCGTTGTTCGGTTTAAAAGGTTTATTACACAGATTACTAATCCCACAGGTGTAGAAGAATCTTCTCAAATTGATATTCGTTATGACCCTAACTATCAACAAATGCAAATTCATACGATACAAGTATGGCGTAACGGAAAACCGATTGATAAATTTTCGAACGCACGTAGCACAGTACTCCTGCAGGAAGATGAATTAGAAAATCTAATCTACAACGGTGATGAAACTGCAAATTTTGCACTAAACGATATTCGTGTGGGTGACATATTGGACTATAGCTATTCGATTATCGGTCATAATCCTGTGTATGATGGCATTTTTAGTCAATCAAATTATTTTCAATGGACTGTTCCTGTTAAAAAGCGCTCAGTGAAGATGTTGTGGTTTAAAGATAAACCGCTAAAAATAAAACAGCACCATAATAACTACGAAATACAACAGATATCACTAATCAACGGCATTAAATACTCAATTACTCAAGAAAACACTCAACCGCTTCGTTCAGACAAGAATGCGCCTGATTGGTTTAATAAATACCCATTGATTGAATTCAGCGAATCACAGACCTGGCAAGAAATCATCGACTGGAGTATCCCATTATTTAGTAATGCTTCATCGAATGCTGCTTCAATTAGGGAAGTGGCATCAAGAATTAAGTCTCAGAATGATTCCAAATCCGACCAATTACTAGCAGCGCTTCATTATGTTCAACAGGAAATTAGATATTTAGGCATAGAAATTGGTGAAAATTCCCACCGACCTACTGTCGCTCACGAAACACTCCAAAGACGATATGGTGATTGTAAGGATAAAACGGTATTGTTAATTTCAATCCTTAAACAGCTCAAAATTGAGGCGTATCCCGCATTGGTAAATACCGACTTAGGCGATGAATTACTTAATCGCCTGCCGAAACCCGGCGCATTTGATCATGTAATCGTTAAAGCCATTTTAGGAGAGAAGGTATATTGGTTAGATCCGACTCGGCAATATCAAAATAAAAATCTAGCGACGGTTTTTCAACCTGATTATGATCAAGCTTTAGTTGTCTCGAGTGATTCTAGTACCTTAGAGGCTCCAATAATATCTCACACAAAAACTAGCCTATCCACCGTCGACAACTTCACCTTACAAAAAGATTATCAGCAACCGGTTAAATTTACTTCAACCAGTAAAATGTCCGGTTTAAATGCTGAAAATAATCGTCGTTCCGTAGCAACCAAGGGTCTTTCATTGCTAAGAACCAATTACCAAGACTTTTACAAGAATTACTACGCAGATTTAAATCCGATAGAAGCTTTAACATTTAGTGACATTAAATCTAACGAAAGAGAAAGCTCAGAATCTTATTCTATTGATAACTTCTGGAAGAAAAATGAGAAAAAGGGGCGATACAACGCATGGTTTTATGCGAATACTATTAGCAGCTATCTTTCCAGAAAGAAAAGTAAAAACCGTGAAGATCCGCTAGCCATTAGCTTTCCTGAGAATATCAAACATGTTATCAACATCCAATTTGAAGAAGACGACTGGGGATTGGAAGGTGAAAGTTTAGTAGAATCAAACGAATTTTTTGACTACAGCCGAACGGTTTCTTTCGACAAAGAAAAAAACTACTTATCGCTCACATTCACCTATCGTAGCAAGGTGCCACATGTAACCTCTGACAAACTCTTGGCCTACGACACAGCGCTTGAAAAACTGGATGACGATACGACGTATGGAATATACCGAAACATCGTTATTCAAAATGTAACTAACGCTACAGAAGAAGCAGTCTTAAGCGACTATGAAGAAAATATCCTGCTAATTGTTTTGTTCTACAGCATCATTTTAATTATCAGCATCATGCTGTGGCGGATTGATAGCAATCAAAATCCATATCGAGGTGAGATGATTTTATACCCTGTTTCGATAGTTAAGTATTTCATTTTATCAATGCTGACATTTGGTATTTATGGCTCTTATTGGATCTACAAAAATTTTAAGTACATAAAAATTCAAAAGAACGAATCTATGATGCCAATCGCTCGAGGATTCTTTGACTACTTCTGGTTTTACCCTTTGTTCAGTCGGTTAGTCGAAGATAGCCATGAACGGTTTAACAAGAACCTTCTGCCTCACGAACTAATAGGCGCGCTGCTAGCAATTGTATATTTTCTAGTCGTATTTGCGGAAAATTTAAGCGATTATCTTATACTCGCCTTAGTCACTAGCATCTGGGTTTCCTTACCTCTTGTTATTTATGTTAACCGCGTTAATCAGGATAATAAAGGCGCTATAAGTCATAATTCAAAATGGTCCAGTAGGCATTGGTTACTTGGTTTTTGCGCTATCCCATTGATAGCACTTTCAATGGGTTCTACACTACGGGTGCTACCAGCAAACGTCGTAATTCCTGGTAATGAGTTGCTTTCTTATGACCTACAATTTATGCAACGAAAGGGTGTCATCGAACCAGGGGATCAAATTAATTATTTCTACAGTGACGCGATCTTATTCATTCGTAAAGACGGTAGTGGCTTCACCAAAAATTATGTTTTCTCTTACTGGGAGGACGAAACAGATGGTTTCCAGTTGGAGAGAGCAAGCTACGCTGATATTAAAGATATGGAAATAACTTGGGCGAAAACCTCAATGGAAAACACTATCGTCAAAATTATTTTATCCGACGAATCCTACTTCTTACTTTTTGCTTCCTCCGAGGAGAAGAAAGATAAAATATTTGTAAAAACATTGAAATCTCTGTGGACCGCTGCAAATAAATCACTCAACCAGTCTTAGAATTTGGACTGGTTGTGAAGCTAATCGGAGTTTTTATTAGTTGATAATACTACCTAGGGCTATGCGCAAACTCTAACCGATTACCACTTGGTTCGCGGATCATCATGTGTTTTTTTGGTCCACCGTAAGCCAACTCGGGCGGAAATTCTACAACTACGCCGTCCACTGATTTAACTCGGCGATGAATTTCCTCGAGTTCTTCAAAACTCGCCACCGTAAATGCTAGGTGATGTAATCCAACATTGTTTCGCCGATTAAACTCAACTGCGTTTTTTCCATTGGCCGTTTGCCATAAGGTAAGAAACATTTTTCCGTCGGAAACGAATTTGGCTGGATAAGATGGATCACCGCCACGAAGTTCCCATCCTAAGGTATCAACAAAGAAATTTGTCGTTGCATCTAAATTAGAAACAGAGAGACCAACGTGATCAAAACCGAGAGTTAATGCTGGCTTATTTTTTTCGCTTGATGCAACTTCAGCGAAACAACTACTACTAAGAATTGCTGAAGTAATAAAACTAAAGATAATTAGACAAAATAGTTTTTTCATTTTTGACAGTCCTTATATTAATAAAATTGGTCTACGGTCGTAACCGATATCCCGTTCGAAATATCCACCAGATGAAAGTCAAGCATAACACCATAAACAAAAATGTCATTCCGACACTGATGCCAATGTGCACGTCAGCAGTACCAACAAAGCTCCATCGAAATCCGCTAATCAAATAGACCACTGGATTAAACAGCGTAATTTTTTGCCAGATTGGTGGCAGCATACTGATGGAGTAAAAACTACCGCCAAGAAACGTTAGCGGGGTTACCACCATCAATGGAATCACCTGTAGTTTTTGAAAATTATCTGCCCAGATACCGATAATAAAACCGAACAAGCTAAAAGTGATAGCCGTTAGCACTAAGAAAGCAATCATCCAGAAAGGATGTGCTATTTGGTAATCCACGAAAATGTTCGCCGTGGCTAAAATGAGGCAACCTAACACAATTGATTTACTTGCTGCGGCTCCCACATAACCAATAACAACTTCAACAAATGATATTGGTGCAGATAGTACTTCATATATTGTGCCAGAAAACTTGGGAAAAAATATTCCGAATGATGCATTAGAAATACTCTCATTTAATAGAGCGAGCATTACTAAGCCAGGAATAATAAATGCACCATAGCTAACGCCATCAATATCACCCATTCTCGAGCCAATGGCCGCACCAAATACAACAAAATAAAGCGACGTAGAAAGTACTGGCGAGGCAATGCTTTGCATTAAGGTTCTTGCTGTTCGAGCCATTTCAAATAAATAAATAGCTCTGATTGCATAAAAATTCATGCGTCTGACCTCACTAAATTGACGAAAATATCTTCAAGCGAATTTTGAGTGGAGTTAAGATCTTTGAAGTCAATATCATGTTTACTGAGTTGTCTCAACAAATCCGCAATGCCAGTTTGCTCCTTCTGCGAATCAAAAGTGTAGATTAGCTCATGTCCATCAGACGCTAATTCAAGGGGTAATGAATCGAGTTCCTTGGGTATAGAATCAATTGGTGATTGTAAATGTAGCGTCAATTGACGTTTTCCTAATTTACGCATTAACTCTGACTTCTCTTCAACAAGAATGATTTCGCCATTATTAATAACACCAATTCGATCAGCCATTTCCTCTGCTTCTTCGATATAATGAGTGGTAAGAATAATCGTCGCTCCTCTATCTCTTAGCCCCCTAACCATATCCCACATGTCGCGTCGTAATTCTACATCAACACCGGCCGTAGGCTCATCTAAGAATAAGATTTGCGGTTCATGAGAAAGCGCTTTGGCAATCATGACACGTCGTTTCATCCCACCTGAAAGCTCAATCATTTTGGCGTTGCGCTTTTCCCACAAGGATAGTTGTTTTAGGATTTTTTCTATATAGGCTGGGTTAGATGGCTTACCGAATAGTCCACGACTAAAAGTAACTGCGCTCCTAACGGTTTCGAATGCTTCAGTAGTAAGCTCTTGTGGAACTAACCCAATTTTTGCTCTTGCCGCTCTAAATTCAGTAACAACATTGTGTCCATCAGCAAATATTTCGCCGCTTGAAGGGTTAACGATTCCACAGATTGCACTAATTAACGTTGTTTTCCCTGCTCCATTGGGGCCAAGGAGAGCAAATATTTCGCCTTTATGAATATCGAGATTGACGCCCTTTAAGGCTTCAAAACCCGAAGCGTAGACTTTATTGAGGTTCTTAATAGAAATTATAGGTTCCATAACTAATCCCTTACTAGGTCGGAGTTCTTTATCGAAGATTGTAATGAAATCGAAATCAAGACAAGGATTGAAACATATAGTTTATGATGGTTCAAGTAACCAGATATCATGTGCATATTAGCTCTATCATGACAACAATCGACCGTTCGAAACGGTCATTTAGCAACATACATCGCTTATGACAGTCAATAGTATAGAAAAGTGATAATCTTGTGATTAATTATCCTGGCTAAAACGTCATAATTAGTCTTAGATTAATTAAGATTCCAGTCTTTCAAACGAGCAGTTAGGTTCTAAATATGAAAATTTCTTCAGTATTGACATTAAGCGTCATTGTTATTATAGGTGCGCTGTTCGCACTATCTCCAAATTCAGCAGAACATTCTGCTATAAAAATGCCCATCCTTCAAAAGGATGTTGCGACTAATCACTTAGATTCGATAGTGTTAGGAGCGGGTTGTTTTTGGGGGGCAGAAAAAAGATATCAAGCAATTCCTGGAGTCGTCGACGCGGTATCAGGGTATGCCGATGGAAAGAAAGTAGGTGCTAACTATCGTGAAATTACCAAAGCAAAAAACAGGTTTAATAAAAATAATCACGCTGAAGTCGTTAAAGTTACCTTCAATCGTTCGATGGTTAACTTAGAGACCATTTTACAGCAGTACTTTGAAGGTCACGATCCCACTCAGTTAAATCGACAGGGAAACGATGTGGGTACCCAGTATCGCTCAACGATTCTAACCAACAGTCAACAGCAAATGGAAGCCGCAAACACCGTTTCGAAGCAATACCAAACATTGCTTTCGGCAGCAAATTATGACGAAATAACCACTAAAATTAAATCTCTTAAGAAATTCTACCCTGCAGAAGATTATCACCAAGACTACTTAGTAAAGAATCCAAATGGTTACTGCCCGGACCATTCGACTGGTGTTAAATTTAACACAGATCCAACACCGCTTGTTGTCGTCGATAATAGTTCGTTAGCATCTGGCAAACAGATCGTAGTCATTGATTCAGAAAACTATTGCCCATACTGCGAAAAGTTTAAGAAGAACGTTGCTAACGATTACAGCGGAACAATACCTTTAACCTTTCGTTTAGCCAGTCAACTGCATGGTCTCGACATAACCACCGCGACTTGGGCCACTCCGACAATTTTATTTCTAGAGGATGGAAAAGAAGTATTTGGTAAGCAAGGTTATGTGAGCCCAAAAGACTTCTATCGCGCGTTGGGACTTTTTAAACTCGGTGATAGTGAAGCTTATAATGTCGCGTTTGATGAAGGAACGGACGGCCGCTTTTGCAAACAGTACGAAATTTTTAAGAATACACCCGATGGAGTGTTTATCGACAAATTAAGTGGTGCTGCTTTATTTGATACCAAAGACCGATTCAATTCCAAGACTGGCTGGTTATCTTTCACCAAGGCAGTTGATGGGTCTACAATCGAAAAACCTGACAATAGTTATGGTATGAGAAGAATTGAAGTACGTTCTAAGTCTTCAAATATTCATTTAGGCCACGTTTTCCCAGACGGCCCTAATGGTCAATCTCGTTTTTGTATTAATGCCACAGTGTTGGAATTCAAACCTAGAAAAAGTTAGTTCAACTCTTTACTAAGAATTCTAATTCATACCAGAAAATTCGCTAATCACTTCCCGAACAAGTCATTTATGTCGGGAAGGCTCTTGGCCAGTAAATTCTTACATCGAATAACTTATTAAACTGCCCCTTTGTCGCTAGAAATAATTAGATCTTTCCCCACAAATGACGGCTTTTTGAGCCTCTATCTTCTCGACAAGATATTCCTTGCATGCCCTTACTCTTGCGGTTGTTCTCAAATCCACATGATTTAACAGCCAAATCCCCCACTTGGACGGTTCAACCTCTCGATTGAGTCTTAATAAGTTAGCCTCCGTATCTCCGATAAAACAAGGTAGTTTTACGACTCCTAATCCATTCGCTGCTGCCACTGCCATAGAACCGACATCATCCATTCGAAGTGCTACTCTTGAATTTGGAAAGTGCTGTTTCACCCACTGAGGCGAAGAAATTTCGTTTTCAAAGAGAATTATATTTGGCTCAATACTAGACTGTTCCAACAACTGTTTCGAAGCATAGATGCCATGATGCAACTTCATTAATTCCCTACCGACCAAGTAGTCTGGCGGCTGCGGCGTCATACGTACTGCCAGATCGGCTTCCATACTGCCTAAGTCGACTAAACCTTTAGTCATTAATAACTGCATATCAATATCAGGGAAATCTCTGCAAAACTCCCCTATTTTCGGAATGATTAAACGATTTGCTAATTCAAAGGCTGCAGTCAGTTTGAGCGGTCCAGCCAGCGCAGAATCTTGATTGGCTGCTTTACGATCGATGGTTCTCACTTTGTCTTCCATGGAAACCACAGAATCGTACAAGTTCTCTGCTGCTTGTGTCATCGCGTAGCCAGTCGGTGTTCGGTCAAATAACCGAGTACCTAGGCTCGTTTCCAAAGCTTGGATTCTGCGTGCGACGGTTGTGTGCTTAACATCAAGTAATCGACCTGCCGCACTGACAGAGCCTTCTCTAGATAGCGCTAAAAAATATTTCAGGTCATTCCAATTTAACATCTCTGTCATTGTAGATTCCTCCGCTACTTATTTTGTTCGACTTTGCTAAGTATCAAGCTCATGACTACCTGTTCATATTTGCACATGCTACACTATTAACTGAGCATTTACAGCGCAAATTGAACAGCCTATTATTTCCCCATCAACTAATTAATCAAACAGGAAATAAACATGTCCAAATCTAATTTAAGACGATTATCAGCTTTTACTACCGATCCCAAAGGTGGAAACCCTGCAGGGGTTTGGATAGGTGATACATTACCAAGCAATAAAAAAATGCAACAAATTGCAGCGGAAGTGGGATTTTCTGAAACAGCATTTGTCGCACCGCGCAGTGGCAAGAATCGAACAGTACGTTATTACAGTCCCGAAGCCGAAGTCCCCTTTTGTGGACATGCTACAGTAGCTACCGGCGTCGCTCTCGGCGAAGATTCCGGTCAAGGTAACTATCTGTTTCAAACTAACGTTGGTGATATTCCGGTTGAGGTCAGCAAACAAAACGGCTTAATGTATGCTTCTTTAACATCTGTAGAACCAGCATTTGAATCGGCGCCGCGAGGATTATTGACCAAGATTTTAAACGCACTGGGCTGGGACGAAAATGAACTAGAAGAGAGCATTCCTCCCGCACGAGCGTTCGGTGGAAATTGGCATCTGGTACTAGCAACAAAAACCAAACAGCGCCTTGACAATTTAGACTATGATTTCGAAACGCTTAAGGCAATTATGTTGGAAGATGACCTTACAACGATTCAACTTATTTGGAAAGAAAACGACCATAAAATTCATTCCCGAAATCCATTCCCTGTTGGAGGAGTTGTAGAAGATTCCGCCACTGGCGCAGCAGCCGTTGCACTTGGAGGTTACCTACGCGAAGCTAATTTAATCACTGCGCCAAAACAAATTAATATTCTACAAGGAGAGGTAATGGGACGTCCAAGCCAGCTAGAGCTTTCTATCCCGACTGTAGGTGGGATTACCGTGTCAGGTTCAGCGGTTAATTTGGATTGAACGCCATTAACTGGTGTTACTCAATTCGCGCTACCTGAATTCGTCTAGAACTAAACAACAAGGTTAAGGTCAAGAGTAAATAGAACGGCATAGAACCGCCACCTCCACTGCTTCTCTCCTCAGTCGGAGGTGGTGTCACTTTTTGATTAACCACCACAGTAACCTCATCGGAAACGTTCCGATTTAGCTCATCTGTAATGGTGAGCTTGAATTGATAAGTGCCGGCAGGCACCGCATTAACGGTTGCATTCAGTTGAGTACGGTTATTAATACCTACTGATGTTCCCGCGATTTGCTCCCACAAGAAATCAGTAATGACGTTACCATTGTCTACAATAGCCGCTGTTAATGAGATAACCCCACCCTCATCGATATCCGCAATTTCTGGAATCGATACAGTAGATAATAACAGAGGACTGCTGACTCCGCCCGGATCAAGAATTTCGGAATTTTCTTGGTCATCGATATCATTGGGTCCACCATCCTCAATCAACATCATGACGCACCAATGCCCTGCAGCGAGTCCTTCTTGATAGGAAACATTTGTGGGCGAAGGACAAACACCTTCGATACCGGCGGTTGAGAAGAGTTTATTATTGCTGTCGCTGACAAAACTAAACCACCCATTAATTGGATGAATTTTTCGATAAACAGCGTTCTCAGGAATCGGCATTTGTTGCGGTATTACTACCCGAACGGAAGAACCCGCTTGATGTAAATTTGAAATCGCAAAATCATAAAGTCCACCAATATTGTTGTAGCTTTGATCGTCGCCATGTAGCAAATATAAATCACTGGTTAACCATGTTGCACTATCGAGTAACGCACCAGCAGTCGAAGATGTTATCGACGTAGTTCCCAGTGAGAGCTGAACACCTGCTTCTGCTTGCATGACAAAACTACCTTGTGTGATCTCTGAATCACCCAGTAATTGTTGGAGAAGGTTAGACGAGCTTAGGTCATCTAAATAGTCTGCAATACC
>JAHRVB010000166.1 GCA_019090895.1 Kangiellaceae bacterium | reverse complement strand
GCTCGGCTGATCTGCCTGTGGATTAATAGAATTCGATTCTTGATTCTCAGCAATCATTTCCTTGACGCTTTCATTGCCCACTTCGTTAAAGGAGTTCTGCTGTTCTGTATTTTGCTTTGGCTCGGTATTTAGCTCTGTGTTTGGCTCGGTATTTTGATTAGCATTAACGAAATCATTCTGTGAAATCGTTTTCACCTCAGGTGTGAATAAATAGCCACGGCCATAGAGTGTTTTTACAAGTTCTTGCTCATGGTACTTTAGCAGTGTTTTTCTAAGCACTTTTATAGCGCGCGAGAGCGCCCAATCGCTGACAACCTTTCCTTGCCAAACATACTCAAAAAACTCATCTTTAGTAATAACTTCGCTGGGTCTTTGCAACATCAAGTGCAAAACATCGAAAATTCGAGGTTCCAGCTTAATTTCATCTGACTGAAAGTAGAAAGTCTGTGACTTGGGGTCGAGGTGAAAACGACCGAATTGGTAAATAAGTTTGGAATCCACGTGCAATTTAGCCTTGATAATCCTTTAACAACAGAACAAAAATACCAATAATATCAGGTACATGAGTCTACTACTTTTATGTAGCAGCTGTCATGCCGCTGCAAATATCGATTAATTATATACTAGAAATACCCTAAGTACGGGGCACATTTATCAGTTGTACTTTTTATTAGCTATCATCAACCTAAAACAACGCCAAATAATAATCCACAATTTGCTATTAAACGGTTGACAAATAGCACCCTAAACTGGAAAATACGCGCCTCTTGAGTCTTGACCAAAGTTTCAAGAGCATCAGTTTGAAATAACTGATAACCAAATTATGGCAAGGTAGCTCAGCTGGTTAGAGCACATCACTCATAATGATGGGGTCGGTGGTTCAAATCCACTTCTTGCTACCATATTCTTTATATTTCAACGAGTTATAGCAACCGTTGAAATACATCACAAAAGTCACTACAAGCGTAGTGGTTTTGGAGTGACTTAAGTCACTGATGGCATTAAAGAGAAAGATTAAAAGCACCGACATATTAATATGTCAGTGCTTTTTTTTCGTCTGCAACAAAGCATCTCCACACAAGTCGCAAAAAAAGATAGTAGCACCGTTATACTGCCTTGGGGCAAGCGTAAAGAGCAAGCTGGTCATTTATCTATGGATTAGATTCTATTTATGCAGGAAAATGGGATCGTTGGTTTCCTGTTTCGGTAAAACTACCTATTCTTCAATTCATGGAAAAAGATATTTCTGGCAGCAGCCATTGGTTTGATATTGCCAAAGGGCAAGTTATTCAAGGATTAGTAGCCAGATTTAAAACAAAACAACGCATTTATGTTGTCACAATTGGACCAGAATTTTATGAGCTATTCATGATCGTTAGCCTCGCATAATGACTACAAACTGACAATAGCGGTTGATTTCATGGCGGGCTGTTATTTTCGTAATGCGAACTTTTAGAAAAGCTCTATGTAAGGCACAAATTGACTTTATGCTGTCAGGATTTAACAGCAGAGAACACCTTCGTGATTGACAAGGTGGCTATTCAAAATCTTAAATTCAAATGACTTAAACATGCAAAAATCAACTAAAAGACAACTTTAATAGCGACCACATAGCCAATTTCTAAGACGCTATTGTATTTATAACTCGATACTCATAAACTCTTACAAGAAATGCTGATTGCAACGAATTGATTTAGGGAAAGATAATAATAACATGGCACGGATGTTTCCAAATGATATATCCCAAAGACCCGAAGGTACTCTTTTAATTGAAGAGCATCATGAGGGAAATAATGAAATCTATTTCATCCCTCATAGCGATATGCTGACACTTGCTAATGTAGATATCGTATCGCCAGAGTCACATAAAACCCTACTATTAAACATAAATATTACCCAGAATTATCTTGAGATTTTTCCTATCAATACACTCGGTTCAAGCACTGATTTCCTTAAACATAAATATTCGATGCTTAAGAGTATTGTTCTTGATGGATTTGATTTTGAATTTCCTGAGAATTCCGAAGAAATTAAATATTTACTAGAACAGTTGCCTATAGGATTCGTGAAGGATTTTGATTATGGTCTGGGTCTTATAAAAGAGTTGCAGCCATTAATCTCTACTCTGGAGGGTTTCGGTGTAGAGCAACTAATTATTAAGAATACGAAACTAGAAAAAGCCGCAATCGACCCAACTACTAAAACTTGTGTTCTTAGCTACACGCAATTTGAAACAACTAGAAAAGAATTAGCTAAAGTTGTTCGTAATGCACAAAAGGCATCATTAACGATAAGAAAAGCCGTGGCTAACAACACACTTGCTTTTTTCCTGGATAACAAAGATTACCCTCAAAAGCTTTTAAAAATTCAAGACACTGCTCTAGCTAGGCTAGTTGCCAAAGATGTTGAAAATATCGCAATCGCGATGTCTAAGTCAGATCAATCGCTAACAATATCTATAATCGAAAAAAATGCGAAAAAAATAGCGCAAGACCAACCAGCAAAACTATTGAAGTTACGAGATGACATTGAGCTGGTTACACTAGAGCAATTGATAGAAAAGTATAAACAAATGCTTGGAAAACGGCTCAGCGAGGGGGACTGGCAAGATCTTTTCAATGAGAATCCATTCATACTAAGCATGGCTTTCGGTTGTCCAATTATCAAGGTGCAAGACCAAGCATCTGTAGGAGGTAGGAAGATTTCAGGCTCTGGTGATAAGATAACTGATTTTCTAGCTAAAAACTCAATGACCAACAATACAGCTATTATCGAAATTAAAACGCCACAGGAGCTTCTTACTGGAAAAGAATATCGAGGCAGTGTTTATTCACCATCTGTAGCGTTGTCTGGCTCACTCAATCAAGTATTAGATCAAAAATACAAACTACAAAAGAACATAGCTTCGATCAAAGAAGCCTCTCGCATATATGATGTTGAGACATATGCTGTTCAGTGCGCCCTTATTATTGGGAAAATGCCAGATGATTTGGAAAAACAGAAATCATTTGAGATTTTCCGTCGAAATTCAAGAGATGTAGAGATAATCACATTTGATGAATTGTTAGAAAAGTTGAAGCTATTACACACCCTCCTTTCTACCAATGAAGTTGAAGAAATATAAATTAGGAGACTCTTTTGGGAAGAATTATTGATTTATCAATACAAAATTTTCGGGGTATAAACAGATTTAGCCAAAGATTTAATAGTGATCTAATTTGCTTAATTGGGCGTGGAGATAGTGGGAAAACTACTATTCTTGAAGCAATATCAGCGGTATTGTCACCATCATGGAATCGTACATTTTATGATACAGATTTTCATCAGTGTGATATTGATAAACCTATAGAAATAACAGTTTCAATGATTAACTTTCCTTCCGAATTACTCAAAGATCATAAGTACGGATTATACATTAGATGCCTAAACCCAGAAAATGGTGAAATTGAAGATGCTCTTACAGATGGTTACCAAAACGTACTGACATTGAGGCTGATAGTTGATAAAACGCTTGAGCCAAAATGGACTGTTATAAACAATAGGGAGCAAGAAGATAAACCCATTTCGGCGTCTGACCGAGCCAAACTAAACTGTTTCATTGTTTCAGATTACGTAGACAGGCATTTTTCATGGAGCAAGGGTAACCCGCTGTATTCAATACTGAAGGCCAAGGAAACTAAACCTGAAGATGAAAATAAGAATATTGTCATAGATGCGCTAAGAGAAGCAAAGAGAACTATTGATGAAGTCAGCTTTGACAACCTTTCGGATGTTATGGGTGATATTACCAAAAATGCGTCTGCCTTTGGGTTAGATATTTCGAAAACACATACTACTATCGATTTTAAGGACTTAACCATTAAAGATGGTCGAGTCTGCCTGCACGATGACAATATTCCTTTTAGGTTAAAGGGAAAAGGGTCAAAACGATTAGCTTCAATAGCGATTCAATCCGCACTTTCGCAAGAAGGCGGGATTATGTTGATAGATGAAATAGAACAAGGTCTAGAGCCAGACAGAATTAGGCTTCTCGCTCGAACATTAAAAGAGGAAAATAGTGGACAAATTTTCATTACCACCCATTCTCGCGATGTTGTTACCGAGTTAGCTTCTGAAGACTTGATGGTCATTCATAAAGACAAAGATAATTTCGAAATGAAAGTTAGCCCTCTGAATTACGATAGAGAAAAATTACAGAATGTTGTAAGGGCTTGTCCTGAAGCCTTTTTTGCCAAAAAGGTTATTGTCTGTGAAGGGGCTACCGAAGTAGGAATTTGTAGAGCTTTAGACAGATACCGTAAGAGCAGAGGTAAATCATTAATGTCGTTTGAAGGTTGTGCTTATGTTGATGGAACAGGAAGTGAATTTGTAAATAGAGCAATTCAAATAGTTCAGACAGAAATTACTGTCACGGCTTTATGTGATTCTGATGATTCGGGTATAAACAAGAAGAAAGATCAAATGAGAGAGGCGGGAGTATTTATAGCCGATTGCGAAGAAGATCACTCAATAGAGGATCAGTCCTTTTTAGACTTGCCTTGGGAACAAGTCTTGGAATTAGTGGATTACGCCGCTAAAGCCCATTCTAAAAAAGATGCTGTTATCGAAGATGAAAT
Source organism: Kangiellaceae bacterium (assembly GCA_019090895.1). Taxonomy (GTDB): domain Bacteria; phylum Pseudomonadota; class Gammaproteobacteria; order Enterobacterales; family Kangiellaceae. Next base: position 3,325 of record JAHRVB010000166.1, on the reverse strand, counting down.
AGCAAAAAATTATCCTGAAGATGCCTTGCCAGATTCTTGGCGTGGTAGTGAGACACTGGCTCTTCGAAAAGCTATAGCCTCCGCATCTCAACAAAAGCATAAAAAAAAGGAAGAAAAGAGAAAAGCTTGGTTCAAAAGAATAGACCACGGTGAGGCCCTAGGTGAAGTTATATTTAAATGTTTTGACGCAATGGATAATACAAAGCATTTGAAAGTGATGCTTACAAATATGTCTGACTGGATTGATGAATAATGGATTATCAAGCATTTGTTGATACTAAAAAATCTCTACTTGTAGCACCAGCAGGTTACGGAAAAACTTTTACTATTGTCGAATGTTTGAAATATACTACAGGTAAACAATTAGTTCTCACTCACACACATGCTGGTATTGCAGCAATCAAAGAAAAAATAAAAAAAACGCCTGCGATTAAATCACATCAATATTGCATTGAAACCATCAGCAGCTTTGCCCAAAAGTATGTTATGGCATTTTATGTTGGGGAAGATATGCCATGCCAAAAACTTAGTAAGGAATATCACAAATTTATAATTGAACAAGCTATCTATATTTTTAGGGGTTCATCAGCTCAGAATGTTTTAGAAGCTAGTTACTCTGGAGTATTTGTCGATGAATATCAGGATTGCAATATTGACCAACATAGTATGATCTCAGCACTATCAAATATCCTTCCTACACATATACTAGGTGATTATTTGCAGGGTATTTTTGATTTCGACGATGGAACTGCGCTGGTAGATTTTAATAATGACCTAAATGATTATGAGGAATTTAAGAGCCTCGATACACCATACAGATGGTATCAAGAAGGAAATAACAGTGCTCTTGGTGATTACTTAAAAACTATCCGTGAACTTTTAGAAACTGGTCAAGATATTGTCCTTGAAACAAATGATGATATAGGTTTTCACGTTTTAGCAGTAAATACCGATGATATTAGGGAGAGTAAAAGTAGTTATAGAAAGTGGTTGAAGCGACTTATTGAAAACCCAGATAATGATCCAACCCTAGAAAGTTTATTAGTCATAGTTCCTGAATATAAAGAGAGCGATGATGATGGGAACTTAATACCTAAAGGCTCTATCGCATCAAGGGCAATTCTAAGAAAGCAATTCGACTTTGGTAACCGCCTTACTCTTCTTGAGGCAATAGATGATAAGTCATTTTACTCAATCGCAAATGCTGCTGATGTGCTTATAGACAGTATTATTAGAGCCAGAAAGCCTGTTAAAAAGTGTAAAGAGTTTCTTATCAAAATTTTCAATAAAACAGATATAAATAACTGGTTTAATGACGATGGTTTAATCCATAAAACAAATGAAGGTGACAAGATAAAATCTGAAGTATTTGAAGTGCATCTCACTGCGTTCATTGAAAATCCTAGTATTGATCTGCTGACAAATATTCTAAAATCCTCAAAGAGTGATTTAAAGTGTAAATACAAAAGAGAAGAAATATTATACTCTTTTGTGAAAGCACTAGAACAAGCAGCCCTGTGCAACACAAATGTTAGTGACGCAATGATTGAGCAGCGGAACAAAATTCGTCGACTTGGTAGGAAGGTAAAGGGGAAATGCCTTGGGACAACACTTCTCACAAAAGGACTAGAATTTGACACGGTAGCAATCCTTGGTGCTCATAATTTTGACTGTCCAAAACATCTATATGTAGCAATCACTCGCGCTTGCAAGAAACTTATAATATTCACAGAAAGTACCTCATTGTCACTATATACAGGTGCGAACTAATACTTTTATCAGAACAGCACTACTACAAATACAGAGTTTCAATCAAGGGGGGGTCAGATCAATTTGATACAGAATAAAATATTTACTTTCATGTACACCCTATTTCCAAAAATATCACGTTCATAACTCATCAATTAGTAATGTCGTTCATTAAAGCTGTTCTGACCCTCTTGTTACTATTCAGTTTTTCATTATCAAAAAAATATTACAAGACAATAATGAAAATTGAGATTACAAATAAAAACCTAAAAAAAATCCTTGGTGATGTCACCCACTATCACCCCACCTATTTATGGGGGTGGGGTAAAGTATAGTAATTCGGAACTGTTCTGATAGTTCATGCTAAATCTGATTATCGCCCTCTTTTGTTTTTTCTTTTAACTCTATCCATTATTACCATATTCCTTTCAATTTCTGCAATAGCATCAGCGTTAGTTTCATTAGTAGTATCAACACTTGATCTTGCAGTTTCATCAGATAGTTTTGGCTTTTTTGGCGCGGTTAAGAACATCATCAATATTGCAAGTAACGTTGGAAACCTCCTGTTTTTTTTAAGTTTGTGTATTATTTTTTTTAGAGGCTTCTGTTTATTTCCATAATAACGTTGTAAGTATAATCTTAATGCCTCTATTATGCTCAACCCCATACACTCAGAAAAATAATATGCCAGAAATTTCGGATATGTTTTACAAATTTTCTCTAGCTCTGTTACGAGTTTCGCATCTACCTTCTGACCTAGTAATATCTCGAATTCCAAGATCATACTTTCAAATGAATCCAAATTTAAATCTTCTTTCATAATGTGGCTCCTTGCCGTTAATTTAAATATAAGCCTTCATAAAAATAAATCAAGGGCTTCTCCTGCGTCTTTTTCTCTTTCTTTTATTCGATATTTTTGCTTGGGGCGGAGCTTCTTCTTTTAGTTCTTCAATTTCACCGACAATATCATCCAATTCATTTGCCAGATCTGGCTCCATAATCTCTATCTCATCAATTACAGGGGCTATTTCACCAGCCCTTTTTTCTGAAATATCAAACATTTCAGCAATAAATGTTTTAGCCCAAGATCCAATGTTGTTTTTCACATGCTCTAGTTTCTTTTTCAGCAGAAAGATTTGTTTGTTGAGTTTGTCTAATTCTTCCCTTCGAGCCACAAACAAAGGTATTTTAGGTGTATTGGGTTTCCTTTGGTGAACAGGCATGTAAAGAGTATTATCTTCACCTAAAACACTTAAAACAGCCTTGTTCATTGCTTTTTTTGCAGCGTAATTAGCCGCATTTTGCGTCATTGGCTTAATAAACTCATGGTTGATGATGTTGGAGGTAATTAGGTGAGACAAATTGGGTCGGACCAATCTAACTCACTGATTTAAATTTATTTTGTCTTTAAATTACTACTGTTTTGAGCCTTAAACAAGGCTTTTTTAACTATAAATGACCAGCGTAAGAAACCTCTGGCTCTTTGATGATCGTGCACCCATTTGAAACTTTCATCTTGCGATAACTGACTTTGCCACCGGCTTTTTCCATGTAACTCTCTGCAAATGCATGACTT
>JAHRVB010000165.1 GCA_019090895.1 Kangiellaceae bacterium | reverse complement strand
TCAGCGACTTTTTATCCCACTTGGCGGTTAAATGGAATGTTTCACCTTCAACTCAGAATCAAGCTTTGTGTGCTTTAGTTTTTCTCTATAAGCATGTGATCAAAAACCCTTTAGATGACAATATTTGCGGTGTTCGAGCAAAAAGGCAAAGAAACATTCCTGTTGTTTTAACCCAGGATGAAGTTCTAGATATTTTAAATAGTATGTATGGACTTCCAAAACTTATGGCTGCGTTATGCTATGGAGGGGGGTTGCGTAAAATGGAGTGTCATCGGTTAAGAGTCAAAGATGTTGACCTGCAAAGAATGGAAATTACCGTTCGAAAAGGCAAAGGGAATAAAGCTAGGCGCGTTCCAGTCCCAATGAGTTGCAAAGATCCACTGGAAGCTCAATTGAGTTTTGTTAAGTCCTTGCATGAAAAAGATCAAATCGATAACTTAGCAGGTGTAGAACTGCCCTATGCAACCAACAGAAAATATCCAAAAGCAGGAACTTCTTTTATTTGGCAATGGATTTTTCCGAGCTTAAAAATTAGCATTTGCCCTCGAACACTGATACAGCGTCGCCATCATGTGCATCCCAGCGTTCTATCCAAGCACTTAAGGTCTGCGGTGGAAAAGTCTATGGTAAACAAACATGTCACACTGCATGTTTTAAGGCACTCCTTCGCAACTCACCTACTCGAAACAGGTGCAGATATTAGAACCGTTCAGGAATTACTGGGACATTCCGATGTAAAAACCACCCAAATTTACACCCATGTTCTTAACCGAAATGCTTCCGGTTCTTTAAGCCCTTTAGATAAACTGATGCACAGTAAAAATAAAGTTGAAGAGCCGCAACTTGCTTACGCCTAAAACAAAAAGGGCTCGCCAAATCGGCAAACCCGAGAGCCGTTTTTATTTAAATTAAAACTAAAGTGCCTTAACAATATTATCCACACTGGCTTTAGCATCACCAAATAACATACTGGTATTGTCTTTAAAAAACAGCGGGTTTTGAACGCCGGCATAACCTGGGTTCATAGAACGTTTAAACGCAATTACATGATTAGCATTCCAAACTTCTAGCACCGGCATACCTGCGATGGGACTATTAGGATCATCTAATGCCGATGGATTAACTGTATCATTAGCGCCAATAACCAACACCACATCGGTATCTTCAAAATCGTCATTAAGCTCGTCCATTTCTAATACAATATCGTAGGGCACTTTTGCCTCTGCCAATAATACATTCATATGACCGGGCAATCGTCCTGCCACCGGATGAATACCAAACCGAACCTTAATGCCTTTATCCCGTAATCTTTTGGTCATTTCATAAACCGGATACTGCGCTTGCGCCACAGCCATACCATATCCTGGCGTGATAATGACTGACTTAGCATTTTTTAATAGCTCGGCAACTTCATCGGCTTGCACTTCAACATGCTCACCGTAATCTTGATCGCTATTCACAACAACATCCGTTCCAAAACCGCCGGCAATCACACTAATGAAAGAACGGTTCATGGCTTTGCACATAATATAACTTAAAATGGCACCGGATGATCCGACCAAGGCGCCGGTCACAATTAACAGGTCGTTACCTAACAAGAAGCCCGCCGCGGCAGCTGCCCAGCCAGAATAAGAATTAAGCATGGAGACCACCACTGGCATATCTGCACCGCCAATGGATGCCACTAAGTGCCACCCAAATATTAAAGCGATCCCGGTCATGATTAGAAGAGAGTTCATATGACCTTCTTGCTGAACAAAATAGACCATCAACCCAAACGAAACAATTCCTGCCAACAAATTCATTTTATGCCGGTGAGGTAACATCAAGGATTTACTACTAAAAATACCTTTGAGTTTTCCATAGGCAACCACAGATCCAGTAAAAGTAACCGAACCGATAAATACGCCCAAGAACACTTCGACCAAATGGATATTAAGCATGACACCCGACATTGGTTGATGCTCTAGGAAACTATTAAACCCAACAGCCACCGCTGCTAAACCTACGAAACTATGTAACATAGCAACCAGTTCAGGCATTTGCGTCATTTCTACTCGTAGCGCAAACCAAGTACCAATTAATCCACCAATCACCATGGCGATTAGAATGTACTGAATGTTAGTAACGGATGGGTTAGCTATGGTAGCAATGAGCGCAATGGTCATTCCAATAATGCCATACCAAACACCATGCTCTGCGGACTCTTGTTTACTTAAACCCACTAAGCTGAAAATAAACAAAATAGCCGCAACAAAATAGGCGCCATTGATTAGCGGCATGTTACTAGCGGCAGATTCGACTAATCCTAATTTTTCTCCGCTAGATTGAACAGCTAATGCGGCTTTATCCGTCAATGATTCACTGGTTTGTAAAATATGAAATAGACTCATGGTTAATCCTCCTTCCTAAACATCTTTAACATGCGCTTGGTGACCACAAAGCCACCCACCACATTAATAAAGGCGATTAATACTGCAAAAACCGAAATCCACATTACCAGCGAATTGGTACTGGAAATTTGCAACAAAGCACCGACCACTATAATGCCACTGATCGCATTGGTGACACTCATCAAAGGCGTATGCAGCGCATGAGTCACATTCCATACCACATAATAACCAATAAAACAGGCAAGAATAAAAACCGTAAAATGTTGCATAAAGTCCGCCGGTGCAACCATCGAAAGCCACCCGAAGAACAAACCGCCGGCTAAAATAGTCAAGTGCTTTCCCATGCCCGATGATTTCTTTTCGGCAACGGGAGCGGTTACCACAGGGGCAACTTTTATTTGCGGCGCAGCGCTCACTTGTACCGGTGGTGGTGGCCAGGTAATTTCGCCTTCTTTGGTGACGGTAACGTTTCGAATTATCTCATCTTCAAAATCGAGAATGATTTCGCCATCTTTTTGTGGCGTTAATAACTTGATCAAATTAAGAATATTATTGGAATAAAGATTACTCGCCTGAGTAGGTAAACGAGATGGCATATCGGTGTAACCAATGATAGTCACGCCATTCACTTCAACGGCTTTGTTCTTTTCCGTTAGTTCACAGTTGCCGCCACCGAGTGCTGCTAAATCTACCACCACACTGCCCGGTTTCATCGACAAAACCATGTCGGTGGTTATTAGTTTTGGCGCAGGCTTTCCTGGGATCATTGCAGTAGTAATAATGATATCAACTTCTTTGGCTTGTTCCGCAAACAATGCCATTTCTGCGTCAATAAATTCTTTACTCATTACTTTGGCGTAACCATCACCACTACCGGCTTCTTCTTCAAATTCGAGTTCTAAGAATTCAGCCCCCATACTTTCAATTTGTTCTTTCACTTCCGGCCGAGTGTCAAATGCTCTTACAATGGCACCTAAACTACCGGCCGTTCCTAATGCCGCTAACCCAGCGACACCAGCACCAATAATCATCACTTTTGCCGGCGGCACTTTTCCTGCCGCAGTAATTTGACCGGTAAAAAAACTACCAAAGGTATGCGAAGCTTCGACAACCGCTCGATACCCCGCGATGTTAGCCATTGAACTAAGTGCATCCATCGATTGAGCGCGGGAAATTCTCGGTACAGAATCCATTGCCAAGACATTGATTTTTTTCTCTGCAAGGGATTTCATTAAGGCTTCGTTTTGAGCAGGCCAAAAGAATCCAATTATGGTGGCCCCTGATTTGATTTTAGTGACTTCTTCGTCGGAAGGCGGATTCACTTTAAAAACGATATCCGACTGCCATACATCTTCGCTGCGGGAAATGGATGCGCCCGCCTGTTGATAGGCCTCATTAGAAAAACTAGCCGCTAGACCAGCGCCAGATTCAACGGCGACGGAAAAGTTGAGTTTCAAAAGTTGGACAATACTAGATGGTGACGCGGCTACACGAGACTCGTTAGCGACTGTTTCTTTGACGATTCCTATTTGCATAAAATGACCCTACTTGATTGATAACCAAGGGTCAGAGAGTATTTAAACGATTACTAACGGAGATTAATCCATCGCAACCTGCATACCGATACCTTTAGACCCAAATACGGGCTAACTTTGTCGTCGTTTGTGAGCGCTGTACTTTATATAGAAGTAATACCAATCGATGATTAATACTGTTCTTATAAATACTATTTTCTCTGTAACGAACAAAGCGATTCTATCGATCTTCAATTTTTATAGCGTCTTTTAATAAGTCTCAGCTAACTAGCTTAATAACGGCTTAGACTATGCACAGAAGTTGATTACAAGAATTGCAAATTAACTGATATTCAGACATACCGGATATGAGTCATTCACAAACTTCTAACATCTAGGCGATAAGACGGTGTTGAATGACCGAACTTCGTAGAAATTAGCCTGTGTAACCAATGTACGACTAAAGCTATTGAAAATCAATCGTCAAACTCTATTAAACCGATGCGTTTTAGCTATATGTGAGGCCAAAAGAACTCGATTGCACCACCGATACACTCAAATTCCGCTGGGGTTTGACCCATAATTTCTCCGTCAGGGATGAGAGTGCTTGGGTGTGATTCGATGATCTTTATTTTTTTCGCCTGAATATATTCGATTTCAGGGTACTCAATATGAGAGCCGTCATAAATACTGGTGAACAGTTTAAGTAATCTTAGTCTTGAGATTTCTTTTAATAACACCACATCGAGCAAGCCATCATCGAGTTTTGCTTTGGGTGCCATAAAAAAGCTTGTTCCGGTATAGGTTGAATTGGCCACTTCAACAAAAACACCTTGTCGTTCTAGCGTCTTTCCATCTACCTCTAAAGTGATTGGCTGAGCTTTAAGGTTTATTAACTTTTGAAGTGTTGCCGCAGTGTAAGACGCATTCCCCATCCATTTAAGTGGAATGGCCGCCTGGGCGACTTCGGAAACAAACCCCATGCCCACAATATTGAGAAAATAGTACTTTTTTCCTTCAGTCAACAATTGCCCAATATCTAACCGTTTGGGTTGAGCGTTGTTAATAATATCGATCGAGGTCTTCCAATCATCTTTTTGCAGTTTAAGTTCCTTCATAAACGCATTGCCCGTTCCATTGGGGATCAAACCAATGGGCGGCTTGACTAATCCGGGATTCTTCATCAATCCATTCAAGACTTCGAATAACGTGCCATCCCCACCAGACGCAACAAGTCCGTCATATTGGGACAAATCTGCACCAACAACAAGTTCGACCGCATGCCCAATGTGTTTGGTTTGCCATAAGTCGAAGTCTAGGTTCTGTTGTTTTAGATAGTCCTGGATCTGCAGCAGAAGCTTGGCCGCGCGCCCACCGCCGGCGTGTGGATTATAAATAACCAGTAATTTCATAAAGTATACGTTTAATAAAGCCAATAAAGTTTTACTCTATTGGCTCAGGCGTTCAAAGTCAAAATCGGTAGAATGTGTACAACTAAATTATCAAAACATCACTACCGAATAACTAAACTAGCAGTTCGTCGATTTTTGGATTATTCTGAAGTTAAGTATTGTATTCATTGTTTTAAACTAAAGGTCTAACATGGCTCAAACCAGTCTCATTTTGCAGGCGTTAAAAACCAGCCTTAAAGAACATAATTTAACCTATGTTGATGTTGCTGAGGCACTCGAATTGAGCGAGGCCAGCGTTAAACGAATATTCTCTGAAGAAAATATCTCGCTGCAACGATTAGACACTGTTTGCAAAATGATGAATATGGAAATTTGTGATCTGACGCGATTGGCAGAAAATCAACATCAGGAAATTAAAGAACTCACTGAAGAGCAAGAAGCAGAATTTGTAAAACAACCCAAATTACTATTTCTCGCCTATATGCTTTTAAATGATTTCGAGTTTAAGGCCATTACCGAATATTATCATATGGACGAGTTAGAAGGCATACAGCTGCTGGCTCATCTTGATCGAATTAAGTTCTTGGATTTACTTCCGGGTAATCGGGTTAAATTGTTAACTTCTCGAAACTTTCGATGGCGCAAAAACGGAGCGATTGAGCGTTTATTTAACCAACATATTCGAAAAGAGTTTTTTCAATCCAATTTTAATAAATCCGAAGAATGCATGAAATTTTCCGGCGCTATGTTATCTCGTTCCAGCATTTTAATTATGCACAAAAAAATTGAAAAACTGGTGAATGAATTTAATGAACTTGCCAAACAAGACTCTAGCCTACCGTTTGATGAACGATTAGGTTGCAGTGTTGTGGGAGCAATTAGGCCTTGGGAATTTAGTTTGTTTGCCCAATATAGAAAGAAAATCGGTTCATAGTACTTTCTAACCATTCATACATTTAATACTGACGAAAATCATCGTTACTAAAGGCAAAACAATGGAAACCAACTTACTCGAAGACCTACTTAATCTATTGAGTTTAGAAAAAATTGAACAAGGGCTTTATAGAGGCAATAGTCAAAACTTAGGATTGCCACAAGTATTTGGTGGACAAGTGATAGGCCAAGCACTCTCAGCAACTAAAGATACCTTAAGTACTCCTCGTCCCGTTCACTCGCTACATTCTTATTTTTTGCGACCTGGCGACGCGTCTTGCCCCATTGTTTATGATGTCGAGAATTTACGTGACGGTCGATCGATTTCAACCCGTCGAGTTAAAGCCATTCAACACGGCAAACCGATCTTTTTTATGACCGCTTCCTTTCATGATGAAGCCGAAGGGTTGGAACACCAAGCAGCCATGCCTAGTGTCGAAGGGCCGGAAAATTTAAACTCTACCCGTGAACGAATTGTAGAATTAGCCAAGACAGAAAACGTTCCCGTTCCCGATAGATTTCAACAACAAAGCCCGATTGCTATAAAACCTGTTGAATCTTTCAATGTACTTAAACCAGAAGCCACCAAACCGTTTCGCCATGTATGGATGAAAACACGCGGCCTGTTACCGGATGATCCTAGAGTTCATAAATACATGCTCGCTTATGCATCCGACATGGCCTTTTTGCCAGTCGCCGGACAACCACATGGTATTTCATTTTTCAGTAAAAATTATCAGATGGCCACCATTGATCACAGCATGTGGTTTCACCGAGATTTCCGTTTTGATGATTGGTTACTGTACGAGATTGAAAGTCCGACCGCGACTAATCAACG
>JAHRVB010000164.1 GCA_019090895.1 Kangiellaceae bacterium | reverse complement strand
TCATAGAGTCAAACGCTGATTTTGGTATTGCTTGGGATGGCGATTTTGACCGATGTTTTCTATTTGACGAAAAAGGCGAATTTATAGAAGGTTATTATATCGTTGGTCTTCTGGCCGAGGCTTTCTTGGCGAAGAATCCTTCTGAAAAGGTCATTCACGATCCAAGATTGATTTGGAATACTCGCGAAATTTGCAAGAAAGCAGGTGGTATACCGATTCAAAGTAAAACAGGCCATGCTTTTATTAAGGAGATTATGCGCGAGAAAGACGCTATTTATGGCGGCGAAATGAGTGCTCATCATTATTTTAGAGATTTTGGTTATTGCGATAGTGGGATGATACCTTGGTTATTGGTGGCGGAATTAATTTGTACCAAGAACAAACCGCTTTCAAGATTAGTTGAGGAGAGAATCGAAAAATATCCGTCGCCGGGCGAAATTAACCGGAAAGTTAAAAATACCCAAGAGACAATTGCCGCGGTTGAATCCGTATTTGCACAACAAGCAATATCGATTGATCGAACCGATGGTATTAGCATGGAATTTGAAGCGTGGCGATTTAACTTAAGAGGGTCGAATACCGAGCCCGTTATTCGCTTAAATCTTGAAAGTAGAAGTGATAAAGCGCTGATGAAAAAAATGACTGATGAAATTTTAACTATTATTGAAAATACTTAAAGAAGTTCTTCAAATAAAAGCGATTTGTTTTATGAATAAAACACTCAGATATGGCGGATAAAATGTAAAATGATTGTACCCGTTATTATGGCCGGTGGTTCGGGTAGTAGACTTTGGCCACTTTCGCGTTCATTGTATCCGAAACAATTTCTCAATTTGGCTGGCGAAAAGACCATGTTGCAGAATACGATTGCTCGATTGAATGGTTTAGAGAAAAGTAAACCTATTGTGATTTGTAACAATGAACACCGATTTATTGCGGCGGAACAGTTGCAGGAAATTGGAGTGGACTCGACGATTATTTTAGAACCTGTGGGTAGAAATACTGCTCCCGCTATTGCTCTCGCTGCTTTAAAGGCGATTGAAAATGGTGACGATCCTTCATTGCTTATTCTCGCTGCTGACCACGTGATTGAGAATGAAGCGGAATTTGTTAAGGTGGTAGAACTGGCAAGCGAACATGCGGACAAAGGAGAAGTCGTAACTTTCGGGATTGTCGTCAATGCCCCGGAAACAGGTTACGGTTATATTCACCGCGGAGAATCGTTTAACGATGGTACCTTTGCGGTTAATCAATTTGTAGAAAAACCTGATTTAGCAACAGCAAAGAGTTTCTGTGAGTCAGGAGAATACTACTGGAATAGTGGTATGTTCGTTTTTAGAGCTAGTCGTTATTTAGAAGAGCTAGCAAAGTACCGTCCGGATATTTTAAGTACATGCAGACAGTGCATGGAAAATACATCTGATGACTTAGATTTTGTTCGAATCGATGAATCGTTATTTTCAAAGTGTCCATCAGAATCGATTGATTATGCGGTAATGGAACCTTTGTGCTCTTCAAGAGATGCTGCGGCTAAAGTCGTTGTAGTACCGTTAGATGCTAACTGGAATGATATAGGTTCATGGTCGGCAATTATGGATGTTAACGAGAAAGACGAAAATAACAACTGTCTCTCAGGTGATGTCATAGCCGTTGACTCCAAAAACTGTTTGGTACTTGGTGATGATAGGCTAGTATCTATCCTTGGCTTGGATAATATGGTTATTGTTGACACTAAAGATACTTTATTGGTCGCTGATCGATCGAAGGTACAGCAAGTAAAAGAAATTGTTGAAAAGTTGAAAACCGCCGACCGAGTAGAGTGGAAAATTCACCGCCAAGTTTATCGGCCGTGGGGAAGTTACGATTCAATCGATATGGGCGAACGATATCAAGTCAAAAGAATCACGGTTAAACCTGGTGCAAAACTGAGTGTTCAAATGCATCGTCATCGTGCAGAGCATTGGGTGGTTGTTTCGGGCACAGCAAATGTGACTAATGGTGATAAGACCTTTTTGGTTTCAGAAAATCAGTCGACTTATATTCCGATTGGTCAGATACATGCTCTAGAGAATTCGGGTAAAGTCCCGCTAGAATTAATAGAGGTTCAAACAGGTTCTTATTTAGGTGAAGATGATATTGTACGATTGCAGGATAATTACGGTAGGGCGTAGAGAATAATGACTGGGAGCTGGGAGCTGGGAGCTGGGAGAGAAATACGGTACGAGTTTAGAGTTTAGTCAAAGTGAGAGATAGAAATGAACTATGGGTTCACGATAGAAATAGTTAAAAGACTAAAATTAAAAGATTAGAACTAAAAGATAGACAAGTAACCTGCGCGGAGCCGTGGGATAATTATCATAGAAAAGCAAACGACAGATTAAACATTAGGACTTTAGAAATAATATGAAAGTAACAGTATTTGGAATTGGTTATGTCGGTCTTGTGCAAGGCGCCGTGATGGCATCGGTAGGCCACGATGTAGTGTGTGTTGATGTGGATCAAGCAAAAGTAGATGCTTTGAAGAACGGCGTAATTCCAATCTATGAGCCAGGTTTGACCCCATTGGTGAAGGAAAACTATGAGTCGGGTCGGTTATCTTTTACAACTAATGCCGAAGAAGCGGTTAATCATGGGGAAATTCAATTTATTGCAGTCGGTACCCCTCCCGACGAAGATGGTTCAGCAGACTTAAAATATGTTCTGGCAGTAGCCAAGACTATCGCTACATATATGCAAGATAGAAAAATTATCATTGATAAGTCCACTGTTCCTGTGGGCACTGCAGATAAAGTCACTGATTGTATTAACTCGCAACTTGCAACTCGCAACTTAGCATGCCCCGCGAGCGAAGGGAGTGCTTTGGGTACGCAACTTTCTTTTGCCGTTGTTTCAAATCCAGAATTTCTAAAAGAAGGGGCTGCCGTTGGTGATTGCTTGCGTCCGGATCGGATTATCATCGGTACTGAAGATTCCCATGCCGAGGAAATGATGCGAGAGTTGTACGCACCTTTTAATAGAAACCATGACAAGATCATTGTAATGGATGTTCGTTCAGCAGAATTGACTAAATATGCCGCCAACTGCATGTTGGCAACTAAAATATCTTTTATGAACGAGATGTCTAATTTGGCAGAGAAACTAGGTGCTGATATCGAAGCGGTACGCCATGGAATCGGTTCGGACCCACGTATAGGATATCAATTTATTTATCCGGGCTGCGGATATGGCGGGTCTTGTTTTCCTAAAGATGTTCAAGCATTAGTTCGCACCGCTAATAATTTGGATTATAAGCCTGCTATATTAGAAGCGGTTGAATCGGTGAATTATCGTCAAAAAAATAAGCTGTTTGAATACTTAACTCACTACTTCAATGGCCAACTGCAAGGTAAAACAATTGCTTTGTGGGGCTTGAGTTTTAAACCAAATACTGATGACATGCGAGAAGCTTCCAGTCGAGTCTTAATGGAATCACTTTGGCAAGCTGGTGCATCGGTACAGGCTTATGACCCAGAGGCTATGGAAGAATGTCAACGTATCTATGGAGCGAGGGATAATTTGACGCTCAGTGGTACAAAAGAAGCTACACTTAAGAATGCTGATGCGCTGGTGATATGCACCGAGTGGAGCCAGTTTAGAGCTCCTGATTTTGATTTAATCAGTGAAAGCTTGTCTCACGATGTCATCATTGATGGTCGAAATCTGTTTGAACCGAGTGATATGGTGAAAAAGGGATTTGCTTATTACGCAATCGGCCGCGGACTTTCGGTTAGAAAAGGTGACTAGTTGCTAGGAGCTAGGAGAAAAAACAGTTGCGTACCCGAAGCACTCCCTTCGCTCGCGGGGCATGCTAAGTTGCGAGTTGCTAGATAAAAGATAAGAGATAAATAATTAGAACTTCGGGTTTGAAGAATTAATAAATTGAATGAAAGATTGAATGAGAAAGGATGAAGATGAATAGAAAAATTTCTGTAATAGGATTGGGGTACGTGGGTTTGCCGGTAGCGGTTGCTTTTGGTCAGTCGCATAAGGTTATTGGTTTTGATTTAAACCAAAGGCGAATTGAAGAGCTAAAGCAAGGACATGATCGCACATTGGAAGTTGAGGACGTGGATCTCGCTGCAACTGACATTATGTTTACCTGTGATGCAGCTGATCTTAAACATGCCGATTTTCATATCGTTGCCGTTCCAACACCGATTAATCATGCTAATCAGCCTGATTTAAGACCGATGCTATCTGCATCTAAAACAATCGGTCAGCAATTGAAGAAAGGAGACATCGTTGTATTCGAATCGACCGTTTACCCTGGGGCTACTGAGGAAGAATGCGTGCCTATTTTAGAAGCTGAATCAGGGTTGGACTGTGGCACTGATTTTACTGTGGGTTATTCGCCGGAACGTATTAATCCGGGTGATAAAGAACATACTTTTACCAAAATAGTCAAAGTGGTATCAGGGCAGGATCAAGCGACTCTGGATATTGTTGCAGAAGTTTACAGCAGTGTGGTTACTGCTGGCGTGCACAAAGCGGCGACTATAAAAGTAGCAGAGGCCGCAAAAGTTATTGAAAACACCCAGCGTGATTTGAATATTGCTTTAATGAATGAATTAGCCGTTATTTTCGAGAAAATGGGAATTGATACGTTAGATGTGTTAGAAGCCTCTGGAACCAAGTGGAACTTTCTACCCTTTAGACCTGGTTTAGTCGGCGGGCATTGTATTGGCGTTGATCCCTACTATTTAACCTATAAAGCCGAGCAAGTGGGTTACAGACCCGAGGTGATCCAAGCGGGTCGACGAATCAATGATAATATGGCCGGTTTGATTGTAGAACGTTGTGTTAAACAGATGATTTTACAAGATCGGAAAGTGAAAGGCGCTAAAGTCGCGATTTTAGGACTGACCTTTAAAGAAGATTGTCCGGACTTAAGAAACTCTAAGATAGAAGATTTGATCAAAGAATTTAAGGAATATGGCGTTGAGCCGATTATTCATGATGCAATGGCTGATCCTCAAGAAGCGCATGATATCTACGGTGTAGAATTGACAGAGTTAACCGATATTAAAGACTGCGATTTAGTT
Source organism: Kangiellaceae bacterium (assembly GCA_019090895.1). Lineage (GTDB taxonomy): Bacteria > Pseudomonadota > Gammaproteobacteria > Enterobacterales > Kangiellaceae. The sequence goes on along the minus strand of JAHRVB010000164.1, from coordinate 14,409 downwards.
ATAGCCGCCGTTGCACATAAAGAATATAAGGCACTCAATGCAAATGATTTTGCCGGTATGCTCTCGAGCAGTGGTAGTTTGTTTGATTTAAAAGGGATATTGCCTAGGAAAGAATTGTCGGAATTGGATGTCAAAGTCTGGCGGATATAATTGTGAGTTGTGAGAGAATATATGGGAGCTAGGAGCTAGGAGATTTACTCTCGACTTATTAGCAGTTTAAGTTTTATTAATTTTAATTTTATAGGTTTTACAAATGAATGTATTAGTGACTGGCGCGGCTGGTTTTATTGGATTTCATGTTTCAAAATATTTGTTGGCTCGAGGCGACTCTGTCGTTGGTGTGGACAATATTAATGACTATTACGACCCGAATATTAAATTGGGTCGATTGGATATGTTAAAAGCTGACGATAAGTTTAGCTTTCATAAAATTGATATATCCAATAAAGAAGATATGGAAAAACTCTTCGCTAACAATAAATTTGATGGTGTGATTAATTTAGCCGCTCAGGCTGGAGTTCGATATTCACTGGAAAACCCTCACGTTTATATGGAAAGTAATATTGTTGGCTTTTTGAATATTCTTGAAGGCGTTCGACATAATAATATTGAGCACTTAGTTTACGCATCTTCTAGTTCTGTTTATGGTGCTAACACCCTTCAACCTTTTTCTGAACACCATAATATTGACCATCCGGTTTCTCTTTATGCAGCCAGTAAGAAAGCCAATGAGTTAATGGCACATAGCTATAGCCATTTATATGGCATGAAAACAACAGGTCTTCGCTTTTTCACGGTATACGGCCCTTGGGGGCGTCCTGATATGGCATTGTTCTTATTCGCTAAGGGAATATTGGAAGAAGAACCGATAAACATATTTAATAATGGTGATATGATTCGCGATTTTACCTATATCGATGACATTGTTGAAGGTATTGTTAGGGTGCTCGATAATCCGCCACAAGGGAATCCGAATTGGGATGGTGATAAGCCCGATCCAGCGACGAGCTATACAAATTACCGGGTGTTCAACATAGGCAACAATAACCCAGTTAAGTTGATGGATTTTGTTGAAGCGATTGAAAACGCCGCTGGCAAGAAAGCGATTAAGAATTTTATGCCGATGCAACCAGGTGATGTACCTTCTACCTGCGCTGATGTTTCAGAATTAGAAGAAGCGGTAGGGTTTAAACCGAATACTTCGATTCAAACAGGGATTGACAACTTTATGGCTTGGTACAAAGAATATTTTAACAAGTAAGTTGCCAATTAAAAAATATAGAATTGCTAGTTGCTAGTTGCCAGTCGGCGCAACAGTATTATTACGCAGACGGCGACTACGGCCCCTAAAATATCTGCCGACAAGTCGCCAAAACTTGCGCCGCGGTGAGGGATATAGTGTTGTGCAATTTCTATCGCAATACCTAATAGTATCGATATACAAATGGCTAACCATGCTTTGAATTTTGGGAAAGCGAGCACTAGGAAACCTGCGAAAGCAGCAAAACCGATAAAGTGGTAAACCTTATCGACATTTGAAAAGGTTGGTCGATGGTAGACTTCTGGAGATAGAGTTAAAAATAAAAGTAAGGCACAGTTAGCCCAAAAAACGAACTTCCAAGCTAATGAATACTGCTCGCTGACTAATGTTTGAATGTGTGCTTTAATTTTCAATCGTTATCCTTGTAGTTTGGTTTATTGGTTTATGGATCAGTTGATTGCTAGTTTAATTTTTGTCGCGCTATGTTAACAATATCAAAGATTACAACCTAGTCTAAAATCGATTTAGTTGTTATTAAGTTTGTCTTAAATAGGGCAGCTGATGAGCAATCGAAGTTTTCCATATTATTAGCAACATTCAATGCCTTCTGTTATATCCGAATAAGCATAAATTATGTGCGTCATCATAGATAAAACTGATATCATCCAAATCAAATTAGATTTTGGTCTCAGGTGTATAAATTGTTAGCCTGAGAAGTGAATAGAAGCAAACATCGAGTGAATATGAGTAAACTGACCCATTTAAAACAATTAGAAGCTGAGAGCATTCAAATATTTAGAGAAGTAGCGGCAGAGTTTGATAACCCTGTGATGCTTTATTCTGTGGGTAAAGACTCGTCAGTATTACTTCACTTAGCTAGAAAAGCATTTTATCCAGGAAAAATACCATTTCCATTGATGCATGTTGATACTAATTGGAAATTCAAAGAGATGATTGAGTTTCGGGACAAAATGGCGACTAAATACGGTTTTGATTTGATCGTCCACAAAAACCCCAAGGGGATAGAAATGGGTATTAGCCCTTTTACTCATGGAAGTGCTAAACATACTGATATCATGAAAACACAAGGGTTGAAACAGGCACTCAATGAGCACAAGTTTGACGCAGCCTTCGGCGGAGCTCGGCGTGATGAAGAGAAATCACGAGCCAAAGAGAGAGTCTATTCATTTCGAGATGATAAGCACCGCTGGGATCCTAAGAATCAGCGTCCGGAATTATGGAATATATACAACGGCAAAGTCGATAAAGGGGAGAGTATTCGGGTATTTCCGCTGTCTAATTGGACCGAGCTAGATATTTGGCAGTACATTTATAAAGAAAACATCGATATTCCGTCTTTGTATTTCTCGGAAGCGAGACCCGTTGTGGAGCGAGATGGCGGGCTCATCATGGTTGATGACAATAGGATGGAGATTCTAGAAGGCGAAACGGTGGAATCTAAAAACGTTCGATTTAGAACATTGGGTTGCTACCCTCTGACTGGTGCGGTCGAATCAGAGGCCACCACCTTGCCCGAGATCATTCAAGAAATGTTGCTTTGTACGACTTCTGAGCGGCAGGGCAGGGTCATTGATAATGACTCGTCAGGCTCAATGGAAAAGAAAAAAATGGAAGGTTATTTCTAGCATTGGTAGCTGTTAGATACAGCTCTTTGACTGAAGAGCAATACAGAATTAACGATTAAAATGCGGTGTGAATATATAGGTTTGATCAATACGAGCTTTTTGCCGCAATGATAAATATTAAAGGAATTTCAGATGTCAGAAAACACATCTCTGGTCGCTAGCGATATAGAAGAATATTTAAAAGTTCATGAGAATAAAGATATGCTGCGCATTTTGACTTGCGGCAGCGTTGATGATGGAAAGTCGACCTTGATCGGCCGGTTGCTTTACGATAGCAAGATGATTTTTGAAGATCAAATGGCGGCGATTGAAAAAGATTCTAAACGATTTAACACCACCGATGAATCATTTGACCTAGCGTTGCTAGTGGATGGTCTTCAATCGGAAAGAGAGCAAGGTATAACGATTGATGTGGCCTACCGTTATTTTGCAACAGAGCAACGAAAATTCATTATCGCCGATACTCCAGGCCATGAACAATATACAAGAAATATGGCGACAGGCGCATCAACTGCGGATTTGGCAATAATCTTAATTGATGCTCGACACGGCGTGCAGGTGCAAACTCGCCGTCATAGTTTTATTTGTTCCTTACTCGGAATTAAGCATGTCATCATAGCGATCAATAAAATGGATGCCGTTGACTACGACCAAGCAACCTATCAGCAAATTAAAAAAGACTACCGAGAGTTCGCAGAGAATTTGAATTTCGATGATGTGAGATTTGTACCACTGTCAGCACTTAAAGGTGACAATGTCGTCAACGAAAGCCAAAACATGACTTGGTATCCAGGCTCAACATTGATGAAGTTGCTTAATACTGTTTCGGTCGGTAAGAACGAGGCCAGTGCATTCAGAATGCAAGTTCAATATGTTAATCGACCAAATCTGGACTTTAGAGGTTTTTGCGGCACCATTTCCGGTGGTGATATTCGTGTCGGTGACACCATAAGAACATTACCGTCCGGCAAAGAAAGTAAAGTAAAATCAATCGTTACTTTTGACGGTGATCTAGAGAGCGCCAGCGCTGGAATGGCGGTTACCTTGACCCTTGATGATGAAATCGATATTAGTCGCGGTAATATGCTCGTTCGCCCTCATGAACTACCATTTTCCACTCGAGATTTTGCCGCAGATGTTGTATGGATGACGGAAGAGTCACTTCATGTGGATCGAGAGTATGAAATTAAAGTGGGTAGCCAATCTGTTTTCGGTTATGTAAAAACAGTCAATCACAAAATTGATGTAAATACTCTGGATAAATCAGCTGCGTCACAGCTTGATTTAAATGAAATCGGTAATTGTCATTTCACTCTAAATGAAAGAGTCCAGTTTGACGCGTATGAAACTAATCGGCTGACTGGAGCATTCATTATTATTGATCGTTTGTCCAATGTTACCGTCGGAGCGGGGATGATCGCGGGTTCTTTAGAAGCTGACGGACAAAAAGAAGACGAGAGTCATTCAGCATTTGAAGTTGAGTTCAACGCACTCGTAAGAAAGCACTTTCCTCATTGGGGTGCAAAGAAGGTTTACTAATAGATTCAATTGAATCTATTAGTAAAATGGAAAGGCTGTCTGTGGTACAGCCTTTTTTTATAGTGTGGATGCTAATTCTTGGTTTGAACATTGTCGATATAGCCACCTTCACAACCTTATTGCTTTATGTCTATTGAAAGGAATACAGATGCCAGAGAAACCTTATAAGAATATTGAGGTCCAAGGCGATAAGTCGTCAGATGTGGTGTGGCACCAAGCGAGTGTCAGCCATCAGGAACGAGTTTTATTGAATGGTCACGAGCCGGCGGTGCTTTGGTTTACTGGCTTAAGTGGTTCAGGAAAATCCACAGTGGCTAACGCCGTTGATAAAATGCTATACGAGCTTGGTTGCAAAACCTATGTCTTAGACGGTGATAATGTGAGGCACGGATTAAATGGCGACCTCAACTTCACAGATAGTGATCGAATTGAAAATATCCGCCGTGTCGGGGAAGTCTCAAAACTTTTTGTTGATGCGGGTTTGTTAGTTTTAACTGCTTTTATATCACCATTTCATGCTGATAGGGAGTTAGTAAGAACATTGCTTAAGGATCGACAGTTTATTGAAGTGTTTATTGATACGCCCATTGAAATTTGTGAGCAAAGGGATCCGAAAGGCCTTTATAAAAAGGCTAGAGCAGGCGAAATAAAGAATTTTACTGGTATTGATTCGGCGTACGAGGCACCCAATTCGGCAGAAGTTCATATATTAGCGGGCACTAAATCGGTCGAACAATGTGCTAGTCAAGTTATTCAGTATCTTCTGGAAAACAAATACATTCAACAAAACGATCACTCTGAAAATACCAAGGAAGCATAGTTTCCATGAATTATGATATTTTTAATGGCGATGCAGATGGAATCATCGCGCTAATTCAATTGCGTTTGGCTAATCCTAAACAAAGTACCTTAATCACTGGTGTTAAACGAGATATTGAACTTGTTAGAAAAACTAATCCAGTTGAAGGCGATAGTTTGACTGTTCTTGATATTTCCATGGAAAAGAACGTCGAGGCGTTAGAGTCGGCGCTGAACGCCGGTGCTCAAGTCCTCTATTTCGATCACCATCGAAGTGGTAAAATACCTCATCATACCGGATTAGAAGCTCATATAGATTTAGATCCTAATACCTGCACCTCGCTGCTAGTCGATCAAGTTTTAGAAGGACAATTCCATCTCTGGGCGATTACTGCCGCTTATGGCGATAATTTGATTAAGCGCGCCGATGAGCTATGCACCAAAGCAGGTTTGTCTAAATCGCAGTCTGAATTATTAAGAGAATTTGGCACACTGATTAACTATAACGGATATGGAACGGCGGTCACCGATTTACATTATCATCCTGCTGATCTTTATCAATCGCTGTTGAATTATTCTTCGCCCTTCAAAGCAATTGAGGATGCCGATTCACCTTTTCATAAGTTACGAGAGGCTTACGAGCTGGATATGCAAAAGGCGCTCTCTGTAGAATCCTATCATAGTGAAAATACGTTAACTGTATTTGAGTTACCCTATAAACCATGGTCGAAGCGAGTGAGTGGTGTTTTTGGTAATTTATTAGCGAATAAAAATCCGGATTCTGCCCATGCTGTTTTAACCATGAATATCGATGGAAGCTATACAGTTTCATTACGAGCACCGCTGAATAATAAAAAAGGAGCGGGCGACATCTGTAGCCAGTTTGCAACGGGTGGCGGAAGAGCTGCTGCAGCAGGCATCAATGCGCTACCTAAGACTAAGATTGGTGATTTTATACAGTCGGTTAGAAACTATTATGCATAGCTAGAGAAATTATTGGTTTTGGAATGCCTTTGAGTAAAACTGGATACTGCCGGGGCACTGTATTTGAATCCCCGATAAGGTTCTGGCTCTGGTCTCTTAACCTATCAAAATCTAGCGTCTAAGGGCTTTTTATTCTTTGATTTTTAAGGTCTTATTGGTTAAACTGCGCGCAGATTATAGCGATTACTGAATTTTGGGACCCTTGTCTCACTAGAAAAGCACCTAGAATTTATTTTCTCGGTGCTTTTCTTGGTTTATTGGAGTTGGAATTAAGGCATGCCTGTTATTACTCTACCGGACGGTAGTAAAAGAGAATTTGAGAATTCTGTGACTGTATTCCAAGTCGCGGCCGATATCGGCCCTGGCTTGGCTAAGGCTGCATTGGCTGGGCGTGTGGACGGGCAACTGGTCGATACCAGTTACATTATCGAGCAAGATAGTTCGCTATCTTTAGTAACAGAAAGAGATGAAGAAGGCCTCGATGTCATCCGCCATTCCTGTGCTCATTTATTGGCACAAGCCACCCAATCTTTATTCCCCAAAGCGCAAGTCACCATTGGACCTGTAATTGATAATGGCTTTTTTTATGACTTTGCTTTTTCCCGTCCTTTCACTCCGGAAGATTTAACCGCGATAGAGAAAAAAATGGCGGAGATCGCTAAACAAGACTTGCCAGTAGAAAGAAGCGCCATGGTACGTGAAGATGCTATCGAGTTTTTCAAGAACATGGGGGAAGAATACAAAGCGGAAATTATTTCGAGTATTCCCGCTGGTGAAGAGATTTCTTTGTATAGACAAGGCGATTTTATCGATCTTTGCCGAGGGCCTCATGTGCCGAGTACAGGTAAAATAAAGGCGTTTAAATTGATGAAATTAGCCGGTGCGTATTGGCGTGGCGATTCTAATAATGAAATGCTTCAGCGTATTTATGGTACAGCTTGGACGAATAAAAAAGAGCTCAAGAAATACCTGCATCGGTTAGAAGAAGCTGAAAAACGTGATCATCGGAAAATAGGTAAACAACTTGAACTGTTTCATTTCCAAGAAGATGCACCGGGAATGGTGTTTTGGCATAACGACGGATGGAGTATTTTTAAGGAGTTAGAGAGCTATATTCGAGTCGTGCTGAGTAATACGGACTACCAGGAAGTCAAAGCGCCACAGATAATGGATAGAAGTTTATGGGAAAAATCTGGTCATTGGGAAAAATACCATGATGATATGTTCACCACAGAGTCTGAGAGCCGAACTTATGCGATAAAGCCGATGAACTGTCCTGGGCACATACAAATTTTTAATCAAGGGCTTAAGTCTTATCGTGATTTACCTTTGAGGATGGCAGAATTCGGTTCGTGTCATCGAAATGAGCCTTCAGGTGCTTTGCATGGTCTAATGCGGGTGAGAGCATTTACCCAAGATGATGCACATGTTTTTTGTACTGAAGAGCAAATCCAAGATGAAGTAGGACATCTCATAGATACCATCTATAATGTCTATGCGGATTTCGGATTTGAGAATATTGAAATTAAATTGTCGACTCGACCAGAAAAGCGAGTAGGTTCTGACCAGTCATGGGACCAAGCCGAAGAGGCTTTGGAAGCAGCATTAAAAGCAAAGAATATTGAATTTGAAGTATTACCCGGCGAAGGAGCGTTTTACGGTCCTAAAATTGAGTTTTCTTTAAGAGATTGTTTGGAACGGGTTTGGCAATGTGGAACGGTTCAGCTCGATTTCTCGATGCCTAGTCGACTCGGAGCTGAATATGTATCCGAAGATGGCAGTAAGAAAGTACCAGTGATGATTCATCGTGCTATATTGGGATCTTTGGAGCGCTTCATCGGCATTTTGATTGAAGAATACGCTGGTAAATTCCCCGCTTGGTTAGCGCCAAAACAAGCCGTAATTATGAATATTACCGACAAACAGAGTGAATTTGTTCAAAAAAGTGCAAAAATATTGAAATCTCAGGGCTTTAGAGTCAATTCGGACTTGAGAAACGAGAAAATCGGATTTAAAATTCGACAACACACATTGCAAAGAGTTCCTTATTTGCTTGTAGTCGGTGATCGAGAGGTGGAGACTGAAACTGTTTCCGTTCGGACACGGGCTGGAATAGACCTTGGAAGTATGTCGATTGAAGCTTTTTCAGATTTATTGAAAGGCGAGATCAAGAAATTAGGTCGTAAGGAAAGCTCTCAATAGAATTTTTATTAACTGAGGAATATACTCATTAAAAGAGCAAAGCCAAAAATGGCGGCTAAGGTCCAACGAGCCAACATTAATGAAGAAATTGAAGCACCACAGGTCAGATTAATTGACAAAGATGGTGAATCTAAAGGGATTGTAACTATTCGCGAAGCAGTTGCTGCTGCGAAAGAAGTTACCTTAGATTTGGTAGAGATTTCTCCAGGCGCAGAGCCGCCAGTCTGTAAAATTATGGACTATGGAAAATATGTTTTTGAGGCGAAGAAAGCCAAAGCTGCAGCAAAGAAAAAACAAACAGTTGTGCATGTAAAGGAAATTAAGTTTCGCCCTGGCACAGATATTGGCGATTACAATATTAAATTGCGCAAACTAACTGAATTCTTGCAAGAAGGCGATAAAACAAAAATTACAGTGCGATTTCGAGGCCGGGAAATGGCTCATCGAGAGATTGGCATGGAGCTAATGAAGCGGGTTCAGAAAGATCTTGAGGAGTTTGGAGATGTAGAGTCATTTCCAAAACTAGAAGGGCGTCAAATGACTATGGTCATTGCACCTAAAAAGAAAAAGTAACAATTTTTGATGTAAATAGATTTATGGTGGTTCGGATTATATCTGAAGCACCATAAATACTCATTGGAGTCATTGATGAGTATTTACTAGTCACAAGGTTTTTGGCAACCCCAAGACTAGTTGGTGAGAAATAACTGTTCAGAATAATCATTTTGAATGTTGATTTCTTTTTTTATAGCACTGTAAGGTAATTAACGGTACAGGAAAACGACTGTTTTTCAAATTACGACCTACAGATGACAATTGGAGTAAACAAGCAATGCCAAAGATAAAAACAGACAGCGGCGCTGCAAAGCGTTTCAAACGTACTGGTAAAGGTGGTTTCAAACATGCGCAATCGCATCGTCGCCATATTCTTACTAAGAAGAGTTCTAAGCGGAAGCGTCATTTGCGAGATATGCAAATGGTTGCTGCATGCGATGTACCACAGCTGGAACGCCAGCTTCCTTACGTATAAGAATGGGAGTTATTTGAAATGCCTAGAGTAAAACGCGGTGTAACTGCACATAAGCGTCACAAGAAAGTTCTAAAAGCAGCTAAAGGTTATTACGGAGCACGAAGTCGAGTTTATCGAGTTGCGACTCAAGCTGTAACCAAAGCGGCACAATATGCTTACCGTGACCGACGTCAGCGTAAACGTCAATTCAGAGCGATTTGGATTCAACGTATCAATGCTGAAGCTAGAATTAGTGGTTTGTCATATAGCAAATTCATTAACGGACTTAAGAAAGCATCTATCGGCATTGATCGTAAGATCTTAGCTGATATTGCTGTATTCGACAAAGTTGCTTTTGCAGCTTTAGTTGAAAAAGCAAAAGCTGCTCTTGCTTAAGATCCTACTGTTTTGTTGCTAAACTATTAGATAGTTGAGTAACTAAAAATAGTATTTGAAAGGGAAGGGCAATTGTCCTTCCCTTTTTTTATGCAGTGCTTTTCTTGCCAGGAGCGCTGGCTAAGATAAGAACAAAAGAAAGACAAAAATAATTAGACGAAAATATTGATAGGCCGATTGGGTCACATAAGAATTTATATTGCTGGAATACAAATTAATGCCAAATACAGTTGATGAATTATTGTCGAGAGGCTTAGCTTCCACTGAAGCAGCTTCAAATATTCAAGAGCTCGAACAAGTTAAAGTCGATTTCTTAGGAAAGAAAGGCGAGCTAACAGCTCAGCTTAAATCATTAGGCACTCTTCCTGCAGAACAGCGGCCAATACAAGGTGCTGCCATCAATAAGGCTAAGCGGGCTATTCAGGCTAAATTGGAACAGAAGAAAGGGCTGTTTGAAAGTGCAGCAATTGCTGATCAACTAGCGAATGATTCGATTGATGTGACGATGGCAGGTAGAAACAGTGAAGTCGGCGGGATTCATCCGGTCAATAGGACTCTGGAACGAATAGTTGAGTACTTTTCTCAAATAGGTTTTGGTGTCGAAGAAGGTCCGGAAGTAGAAGATGATTATCATAACTTTGAGGCATTAAATATTCCGGGGCATCATCCAGCGAGAGCAATGCATGACACCTTTTATTTTGGTGATGGTAGTTTGCTTAGAACGCACACCTCACCAGTGCAGGTTAGAACGATGGAAAAAGTCGATCCACCGGTACGAATTATTGCGCCAGGTCGTGTTTATCGATGTGACTCGGATCTCACTCACACTCCAATGTTTCATCAAGTCGAGGGTTTATTAGTTGATACCAAAACAACTTTTGCCGACCTGAAGGGCGTGTTGGACGAATTCTTGAAACATTTTTTTGAAGATGAAAAATTAAAAGTTAGATTCAGACCCTCTTACTTTCCATTTACTGAGCCCTCGGCTGAAGTCGACATCGCTTGTGTAATGTGCTCAGGGAAAGGTTGCCGAGTCTGTAGCAATACGGGCTGGTTAGAAATTTTAGGTTCCGGAATGGTTCACCCTAATGTTTTAGAATCGGTAGGCTATGACAGCGAAAAATACACTGGTTACGCTTTTGGAATGGGGGTTGAACGGATGACTATGCTTCGTTACGGAGTCAACGATTTAAGGCTCTTTTTTGAGAATGATTTACGGTTCTTACAGCAATTCAATTAGCGTAAAAACTGAATGTAAAGCATCGACTCACAGATAATTGGCGAAGTACAAAGAGATTAATTGGAAAAAAGTAAATGAAAATTAGCGAAAAGTGGCTTAGAACGTGGGTGAACCCTAACGTATCGACAGAAGAGTTAGTTGCAGTATTAACCATGGCGGGTCTTGAGGTTGATGGGACTGAAGAGATGGGCATCGAATTGGCAGGAATTTTAGTTGGCCAAATCGTTGAAGCAACACAACATCCTGAAGCAGACAAACTGCAAGTATGCATGATTGATGTCGGACGAGAGGAAAAACTTCAGATAATCTGTGGTGCACCTAACGCAAGACAAGGCATCAAAGTAGCGGTAGCGACGATTGGTTGTGTTCTGCCCGGTGATTTCAAAATCAAAAAGGCTAAACTAAGGGGTGTTCCATCCTTTGGTATGCTTTGTTCAGGTAAAGAACTTGAACTCTCAGATGATCATGATGGCATTATCGAACTCGCCGAGGAAGCAATCATCGGTCAAGAGTTTGTCGAACATATGGGAATTAAAGATACGTCTATCGATATCGATTTAACGCCTAATCGCGGTGATTGTCTTGGTATTAAGGGGGTCGCTACAGAAGTTGGTGTACTGACTCAAACGGCAGTGAATGAAGTCATTATTAAACCGGTTGAAGCCACAATAAAAGATTCTGTTGATGTCGAATTACATGCGCCCAAAGCAAACCCTAGATTTACCGCTCGAATTATTACAGGTATAGACTTAACTGCGTCGACTCCTGATTGGATGAAAGCAAGACTTTTAGGTTCTGATATTCGCTCTATTGACCCAGTCGTAGATGTTACTAATTACGTAATGCTTGAATTAGGACATCCTATGCATGCATTTGACCGTAATAATGTCACCGGGAAATTACAAGTTCGTTATGCAACCGATGGTGAGAAATTAACATTGCTCGATGATAAATCACTCGAATTGCGAAGTGATACGCTTGTTGTTGCAGATGATGAAAAGGCCCTTTCAATAGCAGGAATTATGGGCGGGAAGTATTCTGGTATTAACCAAAATACAGTCGATATCGTGCTAGAAGCTGCACATTGGGAGCCGATTAGCATTGCAGGTAAGGCGAGAAGTTACGCTTTGCATACAGACGCCTCTCATCGTTTTGAACGTGGTGTTGATTATAATCTTTGTGCACAAACAATTGAACGCGCGACAGAATTATTATTAGAAATAGTCGGAGGTAATGCCGGGCCAATAACAGATAAAATTTCTAAGGAGCATTTTCCGACCGAAAGGCAAGTCAAATTGCGAAGAGAGCGAGTATCTCGTTTACTCGGAATCGAGATGTCTGATCATCAGATCGCAGATATTTTAACTCGATTGGGTATGGTGCTCGAAGAGCAACCCGATGGTTGGTTAGTGAATATTCCAAGCGGTAGATTTGATATTTCTATCGAAGCTGATCTCATCGAAGAATTAGTTAGGGTGTTCGGGTACAACAACGTACCCAGTCGTAAGCCTGTTGGCGAAATGTCGATGATACGAAAACCCGAAAACAAACTGATCAAAACTCAAATTGCGAGACTCTTAGCCTCGAGAGGGTATCAAGAAGCGATAACTTACTCGTTTATCGACAAATCTTCCCAGCAGTTAATTGACCCAGAGATAGACCCGCTACCCCTCGTAAACCCTATTTCCTCAGACCTTGGCGTTATGCGCTCTTCACTTTGGCCAGGATTGTTAAAAGCGGTAGAGTACAATTTAAAACGACAACATCAGAGAGTGAAGTTTTTTGAAACGGGCTTAAAATTCACACCAACAGAAGAAGGCTTAAAACAAACGCCAGTAATTGCTGGTGCTATTTGTGGTGATCGGTTTAAGGAAAGTTGGCAAGCGAATAGTGAGAAGTTGGATTTCTTTGATATAAAAGGTGACCTGGAGGCAATTTTTAAATTATCGGCCGCTGAACAGCAATTTTCGTTTGTTGCATCGCAGCGAACAGGGCTTCATCCAGGGCAAACAGCTGAAATTAGCAGAAATGGTCAAATTTGTGGGTTTGTTGGCAAAATTCATCCAGAAACTCAAAAAGCATTTGATATCGACGAGCCTGTTTATCTGTTTGAACTCGAGTTAAAACGGGTTATTCAGCGAAAAATACCTAAATTCAACAGCTTATCGAAATTCCCTTCCATTCGTCGAGATCTAGCGATTTTAGTCAGAGAAAACGTGACTTCTTCGCAAATTGTTGATTTAATTGGACAAACGGCTAAAAGTTGGCTAAATAGTGTAGTAATATTCGATATATACCGTGGCAAAGGGATAGAGCTCGGGTTCAAGAGCATCGCGATTGGTATCGTTCTGCAGAGAAATGACAGGACATTTAAAGATACTGAAATCAGCAAGACTATTGACCGAGTAATTGGCACATTGACCGAAAAGCTAGGAGCTGTACTGAGGGATTAACAATGGCGTTAACCAAAGCAGAAATGGCGGAGCGACTTTTTGATGACTTAGGTCTGAATAAGCGCGAAGCAAAAGAAATGGTCGAAGGTTTCTACGAAGAGATCAGAAATTCGCTTGCTTCAAACCAACAGGTTAAACTGTCAGGGTTTGGTAATTTTGATTTGAGAGACAAGAAGCAGCGACCTGGGAGAAATCCTAAGACCGGTGAAGAAATTCCTATATGCGCTCGTCGCGTAGTAACTTTCAGACCTGGACAAAAATTAAAAGCTAGAGTGGAAGCGTATGCTGGAAGCGAGTAACAATAATGAGTTGGCCCCAATTCCGGACAAGCGTTATTTCACTATTGGTGAAGTCAGCGAACTTTGTTTGGTAAAGCCTCATGTGCTCCGCTATTGGGAGCAAGAATTCCCTCAATTGAGCCCAGTAAAACGACGGGGAAATCGTCGCTATTATCAAAGAGATGATGTGATGGTCATTCGGGAAATTAGAGAGCTACTCTATGATCAGGGATTTACGATTGGTGGCGCACGGCAACAATTGGAATCGGATGATTCTGCTGCTGATCCCAAAGCGATTCAAGCTGTGATTAAAGAGCTTGAGAGCGTATTAAAGATTCTAGCGCACTAACTGAGTTTTTGAATAATGTAAAATCCCTGGTTAAATTACTGGGGATTTTTTTTATCCATTTTTAAGGCAAATAATTATTCACAATAAGCATCGATTGACTCTTGCAATGTCTTCGATTTCAGGTAGTATTCCGTTCCGGTGATGAACGAATCTATGAGTTCAAATCCATGTCGGAATGTGGCGCAGCCTGGTAGCGCACTTGTTCGGGGTACAAGTGGTCGGAGGTTCAAATCCTCTCATTCCGACCAATTTTT